>JAYVPS010000135.1:0-6648 GCA_043757225.1 Cytophagales bacterium
TTGTTTACAGCAGTCTTCATGAAATTGACAGTGCTTACGCCAGGTATTTCTACCGGATATTGAAAGGCCATAAAAATCCCTTCACCGGCTCGCTCATTCGGCTTCAATGCTAAAAGGTTTTTACCGAGAAATTCAACCTCGCCACTTGTCACTTCGTATTCTTCTCTTCCGGCCAATACAGATGCCAAGGTGCTTTTACCGGAGCCATTTGGTCCCATGATGGCATGCACTTCCCCAGCATTTACTTTTAAGTCAATACCATTTAAGATTTGCTTCTCTTCAATTCTGGCTTGTAAATTCTTTATCGTTAACATGGTATTCTAAAATTCAATATTCAATATTCAAACTATTAATGATCACCCAACACTGCCTTCTAAGGTAAGCGCCAATAACTTCTGTGCTTCTACAGCAAACTCCATTGGCAACTGATTCAGTACTTCTTTTGCATATCCATTCACAATCAACGCTACCGCGGCTTCTTCATCAATACCTCGCTGCAAGCAGTAGAAGATTTGGTCTTCACCAATTTTTGAAGTAGTTGCTTCATGCTCAATACGTGCAGTTTGATTTTCTACATCAATATAAGGGAACGTGTGTGCTCCGCATTGGTCGCCCATCAACAAAGAATCGCATTGTGAGAAATTGCGAGCATTATTAGCGCGCTTCATCACATGCACTTGCCCACGATAGCTATTTTGCGAATGGCCTGCTGATATGCCTTTCGAAACAATCCGCGACTTCGTATTCTTTCCAATATGAACCATCTTCGTGCCGGTGTCGGCCTGCTGGTAATTATTGGTCACAGCCACTGAATAAAACTCACCCATAGAATAATCTCCCTTCAAAATACAGGAAGGATATTTCCATGTGATAGCCGAACCGGTTTCCACTTGTGTCCAAGAAATTTTAGAGTGATCACCGAAACACAATCCCCGCTTGGTAACGAAATTATAAATGCCGCCTTTTCCATTCTTATCTCCGGGATACCAATTTTGTACGGTTGAGTATTTGATCTGCGCATCTTTCATCGCATATAGTTCTACCACTGCCGCATGCAGTTGGTTTTCATCTCGCATCGGTGCTGTGCATCCCTCGAGATAGCTGACATAGGATCCCTCTTCGGCCACAATCAAGGTGCGCTCAAATTGGCCGGTTTTGGCTGCATTGATTCTAAAGTAAGTTGAAAGCTCCATCGGGCAACGTACACCTTTAGGGATATAGCAGAAAGAGCCGTCTGAAAATACAGCTGAGTTGAGTGCGGCAAAATAGTTATCATTCATTGGAACAACTGAGCCGAGGTATTTCTTTATTAACTCGGGATGTTCCCTTACTGCCTCGCTGAAGGAGCAAAAGATAATCCCCATTTCCCCTAATGTTTCTTTGAATGTAGTTGCAACTGAAATGCTGTCGATGACCGCATCAACGGCTACACCCGTTAGTCGTTTTTGTTCTGTTATTGAGATTCCTAGTTTCTCAAAAGTTTTGATCAGCTCTGGGTCTACTTCTTTCAGATCTTTGAGTTGAGGCTTTTGTTTTGGTGCAGAGTAATAAATAATATCTTGATAATTGATAGCAGGGTAGTGGACGTTGGGCCATTTCGGCTCAGTCATTTTTTGCCACTGACGAAAAGCCTTTAGGCGCCATTCGAGCAACCAATTGGGTTCTCCTTTGCGAGCGGAAATAAAGCGAACAGTATCCTCGCTAAGTCCAACAGGAGCCTCATCAGCTTCCAAGTTGACCGTCCAGCCGTGCTCATATTCTTTGGAAGTGAATTCCTCTAGTACCTGATTCTCCTTATTCATGCCTATTTAGACTAAATTCAAATAGTAATCCTCAAAATTACTAACAAAAAAGCATATTTTAAGTTCTATTGGGCTTATTTATTAGTAAACTCATACTGACATCAGGCTATGTTGAGAGTTTCAAATTTCTATCCAGGCTTTCCTCAAGCGAGATCATTGTCTCAGTTCTTTCAATGCCTTCCACCTGTTGCATCTTATCATGAAGTACTTCCTTTAGATGCTTCGTGTCTCGGCAATGGATTTTAAGGAACATTGAGTAATTGCCAGTGGTGTAATGGATGTTTACGATCTCCGGTATCCCTTTAAGTTTCGCTAATACTTTTTCATATAACGCACTCTTTTCCAAATAAATACCAATGAAAGCAGTAATATCAAATCCTAAGTTGGCGTAATTTATCCGTAGGGTAGTTTTTTCTAAAATGCCCGCATCCTCCATTTTGTTCATACGCACATGCACGGTTCCTTGTGAGACATTCACCTTCTTAGCCACTTCTGTGTAAGGGCGCTTGGCATCTTGCATCAGGAGTTCAAGAATCTTTAAGTCTGTGTTGTCAATTTCATAATTCTTGGGCATATATCTTGTATTTTTTTATGGAAATAGTTATAAAAATATATATTTATTAAAAATATTGCAATAATTATGTTATTATATTGACTGAATACGTGGTAATAATGTTACTTTGTTGAATAATTTATAATGTAGGGTGTTGAAATAGGCAGACAAGCCCTCCTTTCACGGGGGTGGAGATAACAGGATAAAACTGATGCTAGTCAGGTCTAACTGCTCCGTGGAGGTTCGAGACCTTCCTCTACAGCGAAAACTTAAGTTCTTTAAAATTGTAGGGTGTTGAAATTGGCAGACATGCCCCCCTGTCTCGGGGGTGGGGATCAAAGGACAAACGCAAGGTAACGGATTGACCACTAAAAGTTTTTTTCTTGCCTTGTAGCTAACTTCCCCGTGGAGGTTCGAACCCTTCCTCTACAGCAAAACCTTCCTTATCCCAATGCGTATCGTGAGGGAAGGTTTTTTTATTTCCTTCCACTCGCTAACTAACGATTGCTTTACGCTACTTTTTTGCCCTACTTGGGTATTAATTTGAAGCTGAATAAATAATGAAAGACTTTCCTTGGTATAAAAACTATCCGGCCGGAACTCCACACGAATTAGAGCCATACAATTTTTCTTCTCTTGTTGAATTGTTTGAAACTGCCTCTAAAAAGTATCACAACCGAATTGCCTTCGATAATTTAGGCGGAAGCATTACGTATGGTGAAGTGGATAGACTCTCCACGAACTTTGCGGCCTATTTGCAAAATGAATTGGGTCTTAAAAAAGGAGACCGCATTGCGATACAAATGCCAAATCTTTTGCAGTTTCCCGTTGCCATGATAGGATCTTTAAAGGCAGGCCTGATTGTAGTGAATACCAACCCTCTCTATACACCTCGAGAGATGGAACATCAATTTAAGGATTCCGGAATTTCAGCCATCGTTATTGTAGCCAATTTCGCCTATAATCTGCAGCAGATTGTGGATAAGATTCCCGCGAAGCATATCATTATCACTAATATGGGTGATATGCTCGGCACAGTTAAAGGCGCAATAGTTGATTTCGTGGTAAAACGAATCAAGAAAATGATACCTCCATTTGAGATACCAAATGCAATTTCTTTTAAGGCAGTTTTGAGCAAGGGCGCAAGCTTGACTTTGAGAAAGCCGACCTTAGATATTGAAGACGTAGCAGTATTGCAATATACAGGAGGTACAACGGGCATCTCTAAAGGTGCCCAGCTTTCGCATCGAAATATTATTGCTCACAACATGATGATCTCCCATTGGTTCAAACCATTGATATTAGAGGGAGAGCAACAAATTGTCATCACGGCATTGCCGCTCTATCATATTTTTGCCTTCACCGTAAATGGAGTATTGATGTACCACCAAGGGTTAAGAAATGTTTTAATCACCAACCCGCGAGACATTCCGGGCTTTATCAAAGAGATAAAAAAGTATAAATTTTCGATTATCACGGGAGTGAATACGCTTTTCAATAGCCTCATCAACAACCTTGATTTTGCTTCCTGCGATTTCTCGAACTTGAAAGGCGCTATTGGCGGAGGAATGGCTGTGCAAGATACAGTCGCCATTCGTTGGCAAGAGATTACAAAAAGTCCGTTGGTGGAGGGCTACGGATTAAGTGAGACCTCCCCTGTATTGTGTTGCAATCCATTAACCGGGGGGCACAAACGCGGCACGATTGGCTTGCCGATGCCAAGCACCGAGGTAGGAATTTTTGATGATGATGGCAAGGAACTTGGTACAGGCGAAGTAGGTGAGATATGTGCGCGTGGCCCGCAAGTCATGCGTGGCTATTGGCAAAAAGATAATAGTGGCGTATTCTTCCTCAACGAATGGTTTCGTACCGGAGATATTGGCTTGATGGATGAGGGTGGGTATTTTAAAATTGTCGATCGTAAGAAAGACATGATCAAGGTTTCGGGATTTAATGTGTACCCCAATGAAATTGAAAACGTGTTGGCCTCTCACCCTAAGGTATTGGAAGTCGCTGCGATTGGAATACCAGATGCGAAATCAGGGGAGGTAATCAAAGCCTTTATTGTGAAGAAAGATCAAAGTTTAACAGAAGAAGAAGTAAAAGAATTCTGTCACGCAAATCTGACGAACTATAAAGTACCTAAGTATATTGAGTTCAGAAATGAATTGCCAAAAACAAATGTTGGTAAAATACTTCGCAGGTCGTTGAAAGAAGAGGAAGCAAAGAAGGCGGCATAAATAATTCTTTAGTAGGTATTTTGTTAATCTGTACGTTGATAACTTACAAAAAATAATAATATGAGACTGTTTACGATTGCCGCATTCATTTCTCTATTCATCTTTTTCTCTTTTTCATCCTCTCGTAAAGAAAATGCAGTATTATCGGCTGACTCCCTGCGATATCCGGAAGAGAAGCACTTTAAAAATTTAAGGCAGCTAACTTTTGGTGGCGACAATGCTGAAGCCTACTGGAGTTTTGATAGTAAAATGATCAGTTTCAATCTAACAATAAAGAATGGGGCTTGGGGTGCGACCAGATCTTTTACATGCCCATTGAGGGAATGAATTTACAAGACGCAAAGACAAAGCCTACCATGATCAGCACCGGGCAAGGAAGAACTACCTGTTCATTTTTTTTACCTGGGGACAAAACAATCTTATATGCCTCTACACACCTAGGTGGTAAAGATTGTCCAAAAGATGTTGAACGAACTCCGGGTGGAAAATATCTATGGCCTGTTTATGAAAGCTATGATATTTTTGTTGCCGATAAAAAAGGAAAGATTGTAAAGCAACTTGTAAATGTACCTGGGTATGATGCAGAAGCTACGGTTTCACCAAAAGGAGATAAAATTGTTTTTACTTCTACACGCAATGGAGATTTGGATTTATATACCATGGACATTGATGGAAAGAATGTAAAACAGATTACCAACGAACTTGGTTACGATGGTGGTGCCTTCTTTTCGCCCGATGGAAAAAAACTTGTCTTTCGCGCCTCACGCTTTACTACTGAAGAATCAAAAAAGGAATATTTAGATTATTTAAAACAAGGATTGGTGGCACCTACCCAAATGGAATTATTTACTTGCAATGTTGATGGATCGAACCTAAAGCAATTAACCAACTTAGGCAAAGCAAACTGGGCTCCTTTTTATCACCCTTCCGGAAAGAAAATAATTTTTAGTTCAAACCATAAAGGCAAGCGAGGGTTTGAGTTCAACTTGTTTATGATTAATGGCGATGGCACAGGCCTTGAACAAATCACGTACGACAAAGTCTTTGATTCATTTCCCATGTTCTCGCCCGATGGAAAGAAAATCATGTTCTCGTCCAATAGAAATAACGGGGGCACGAGAAATACTAATTTATTTGTAGCAGACTGGGTTGATTGAGCTAGTTGGTACTGTTCAAAACTGATAGTTCTGTGGTTTATTAGCGATTGTTTTTTTTAAAATAGAAGCGTAAATTTACCATCATAAATTTTCAAGTCAGGAACTCAGGATCAATCACTTACAGCGAATATCTAATAACTTATAATATGATAGGCTTCTTCGAAAACCAATATCTCTCTTACAAGAAAGATCACATAAAAAGTCTGATGGCTTTGGCCAAGGCAGATGGATTTGTACATGAGAAGGAGAGAGGAGTGATCCTTAAAATTGGTAAGCGCTATGGGCTAAAAGAAAGGCAAGTAAAGACCATCATGGAGAGCAATGAAAAGTTCAAAGTGAACGTTCCCAACAACCATTTCGATAAAATGAATGTGTTGTATGATTTGATGTTGATTGTATTTGCCGATGGTGTAATTGAGAAAAAAGAAATTGAGTTCTGCGAAAATATCGCTAAAGAGTTTAGTCTTAAAAAGGGAGTAGTGAAATGGCTACTCGATGAGGTATTCGAAAAAGGGAAGGAACCTGCCTCCGATGAGTGGGAAGAAATGAGAGCCGAGGCGCAAGAGTTATTTGCGATGAAGAAATAGTACTTGCCTCCAAAAAAAAATTATCTGATTTTAACTCCCAAGAGTTTTTACATTCTATATCCAGAAAACAGCGTTACGATTTTATACAGCGGCTATTAATTCACTACAAAATGTCCTGCAACGTACTGCGGCAAATAGGCACGAACGAGACCCAATAAAATAGGAGGGAGGAAATGGTGTGATGTAAATGATTAAGCGCAGAGTCCCGAGACGGAGACTCCTATGTTTGCTTTATAAGCATTATGTAAGCAAAATACGAATAGATTTGGTGAAAGTGAAAAAGGGTGAGAGCGCATCGGAGACTAAACA
>JAYVPS010000136.1:0-24932 GCA_043757225.1 Cytophagales bacterium
TTGCAGTTGAGCTAGCGACCTGGAGAATCAGATAGAAGGAACTCGTGTAGAAATCTGGGATAAGGCGAAATACTACCTTCCACATTACTTGGGTACCAAAGTCGACAAACGCGATAAGTAAAAATGGATTGAGAGGAGATTTTTTAGAATCAGAAGGTTGTGTGGTTTCCATAGCGTAATTTTGATTTGTGTTAAGGAATTAAATGTAGATAAATTTCTTGGTTTGCCTGAGCTAAAACAAAATAATGAACTTGCCCTCCACTATTAAATCACAACTCTTGTTACAATGTTTTGCCTTTGTTAATGAGCGCATAGACTCAGCAAAGCAAGCCATGAATGCCGCGCAAGATTCTGCCAACCAAGAAGAGAAAAGCAGTGCAGGCGATAAGTACGAGACGGGTAGAGCAATGGCGCAATTAGAGCGCGACAAAGCTGCTCAACAAGTTGTAGAGGCAATGAAGATGCAAGCAGTGCTGAGCAAAATCAATGCGGACTTGCATCATTCCAAAATTGGGTTGGGTAGTTTGGTAATCACGGATACACATCGGTTTTATCTTTCCATTAGCGCGGGTAAGTTAAGTGTTAATGGATTGGATTTTCTCGCAATCTCCACACAATCGCCTATTGGTCAACTTCTTTTGCTCAAGAGTTTAGGGGATAGCTTCGTTTTCAATAATCAGAAACAAACCATAAGGGAAGTTCATTAGGTTTGGTAACGCCTTGTTTTTATCATAAGGGCATCTCTAAAACCTAACCGTCATTGCGAGCGGAGCGAAGCAATCTCTAGTTCGGAGTCCAAACGGGGATTGCTTCGGTCGAGACAACCTCGTAAAGACGACTTCGAAGGTTTTAGAGATGCCCATAAGCCAAATGGGAATAATAAAAGGCTTGAAAATCTTAGTGTGTTTATGTCATAGTGGTTAATATTGCTTTTAGGATGAACATAAAAATTTGGTTGGGGGCTTTTCGGTTGCGCACATTACCACTTTCGCTTTCGTGCATTGGTATGGCAGGTTTTTTGGCAGCTCATGCAGGAAGTTTTAATGGATTCATTTTTGCGCTTTGTTGCGCCACTACGATCTTTCTCCAGATACTTTCCAATCTCGCCAATGACTATGGCGATTCCATCAACGGAGCCGACCACGCTGGACGAAAAGGACCACAGCGCGCGGTACAGTCCGGTGCCATTTCGGCAGATCAAATGCGCAATGCAGTGATTCTTTTTTCTTTATTGAGTTTGATAAGTGGACTGTCCCTTCTCTGGGTTTCATTTGGAAACAATTGGTCCGGATTTGTTGCGTTTTTTGGTTTGGGAATTCTTAGTATTCTCGCAGCCGTTGGTTATACCGTAGGAAAAAGGCCCTACGGCTATGTTGGGTTGGGAGATATTTCAGTATTGATATTCTTCGGAATAGTAGGAGTGATGGGTTCGTTTTATCTCTTTACTCATTCTATCTCATGGAAAGAAATTTTGCCAGCCTTGAGTTGTGGATTGTTTTCAATTGCGGTGTTAAACATTAATAACATACGAGATATTGAATCCGATAAAGCAGCCGGTAAATATTCTATTCCTGTAAGGATTGGAAAAGAAAAGGCTTCTCAATACCATTGGGTATTATTAATGAGCGGGCTATTGACAGCAGTTATTTATTCCATCATTAACTACCAATCTCTGTGGCAATTTTTATTTATATTATCAGCTCCATTGTTCATTAAAAACGGAATTGCTATTTCATCCAAGCCTTCGGGAGAATTAGACCCTTACTTGAAGCAGATGGCGCTGACTACGCTGGTGTTTGTGGTATTGTTTGGAGTGGGATATTTGTTGGCAAGGTAAATTCACAATTTTGTACCTTCATATATTCCTTTCAAGGGTAAAGCTACTTGCACAAACTGAATACGTAACGTATTCTCAATTGATTTGTATTCTTCCAGTTCCCAATGCCCTTGAGTATTAATTCTAAAAACTTCGATAGCTTTATTATAAATAGCAACAGGCTCTCAGACTTCCACAGATTAAAATAAATCAATTCTGATTAGATGATGCATAACTTTATCCCAAGATCAGATAGTTAGTTAATTGCGTGAAGATGGTAAAAAGTGGGTATTCGCAGTCGTCTTATAGTTCGGCTTCCTTCGTTTGGATATTGCCTTCCACAAAGCCTTCTGCCCAGAAACGGTATTTATCTAAAATAGAGATCACCGCATTGCGTAAGTGACGCTGGTTATTAAAATCGATGCTGCCGTATATTGTGGTGGCATAGCCTTGCCAGATCGATCGGTTCTGACGCCTATCATAAAATTGTATTAACAAGGTGCCACTTTTCATATTCAATTTCTTTGGGTTGTAATCCGTCTCTATCCTCTGGGTTTTCATCCACTCCTCAATATCAGGCTGATTATAACCATTGAATTTCAAGCTATCGGCAAACATTTTGAACCCAACAATCAGATGAGGGCGTGTTTCCGTTTGTTTGTAGCCCAAAAATTTCATCCGAGAGATAATCGATTTTTCAATGAGTTCGTTCATCACCGTAGTATCAGGTATCCCTAGCGGTTTCATGATTGTAAAGGTTCGGTAACGTTTGAAATTGCCGTGGTAGCTATAATCGTACTCAACGGGGAGTTCTTTATAACCAAGGCAAGAGGACATAAGTGCAATCAAGAAAGCATATAAGTAGATTTTCTTCATAGCTCGAAGTTAAAGAGAGCAAAAGTTAAGTTAAATAGTACCAAAGAACAAACTAGATTTGCATTAAATTTTATTTAAGGATAGGATCACCACAAAAAAGGCTAACCAATAACTTTTTCCATAATGAACTCAACTTACGACCAAACGGTAGGATCCCGATATCATATTTACAATAGCTTATTTCTTAATCTCCCATTCCAGAATATTTTAAGGACAGGTACGCTGTTGCCATTGCTCCAACAATATTGTGTTAAAGGATTTGAACAAGGAAAATCTGCCACTGAAATCTTAATGTCCTTTTTTGATGAGATGGTTCCAGATGCTTCAACAGATGAACAGTTTGACTTCTTGTTCAATGTGATTCAATATATAGAGCGGCAAGTGGCGCTCTTCGATTCTGTTGAAGACGCGGCTTTTGAACAAACTAATGACTTGAATGGAAAAGGAACCGTACCTGCGCTTTTGCTGCGAACAAAATTTGAAAATAAGTCAGCTGAATTAAAAGCGAAGCTGGAAGAATTCAGTTTGCGCATTGTGCTTACGGCACACCCCACACAGTTTTATCCAGGTCATGTATTGGGTATCCTCACCGATTTGGAAACTTCCATTCGCAATAGTGACCTAACTCAAATCAACTTATTGTTACAGCAGTTGGGTAAAACAGGGTTCATCAATCAAAACAAGCCAACGCCTTATGATGAAGCGTTGAGCCTTTGCTGGTATTTGGAAAATGTTTTTTACCATTCTATTCCCGAGATTATTCAATCGTTGGCCAAAGGCATAGAGATGGAGTTGTGTAATTGGAAAAACGATCGCTTGATTGTCATTGGCTTTTGGCCGGGGGGCGATCGGGATGGAAACCCTTTTGTTACCACCGACATCACCTTGAAAGTGGCGACACGCCTTCAAGAATCAATTTTAAAATGTTACTACCGCGATGCCAAGTTGCTAAGAAGAAGGTTGACATTCCAAGGAGTGAGCCCGTTGATAGCCTCCATTGAACAAAAAATTTACGGATTGATTTTTCGCAAGGAAAAAACCTATCAGAATGAAACTGAGCTATTGCAAGATCTGAACCAGGCACGAGTGATGTTGGTGAGTGAACACGAAGGGCTGTTTTTAGAATTGCTCGATTCATTTATTTTGAAAGTGAGGATTTTTGGTTTTCACTTTGCTTCACTGGATGTTCGGCAAGATAGCAGGAAGCATGATTTTGTTTGGAAAGCCGTGCTACAAAAACTCAACGAAAAGAAGCAAGGAATATCGTATCAGGATTTTGAAAAGCTTTCGCAACCCGAGCAGATCAACTATTTGCTTTCTATTAAAGCGAATCTCATTTTCCTCGATTTTGAAGACGCATTCGTTAACGAAACTCTTCAAAGCATTTTGGCCATAGCAAAAATCCAAAAAGAAAATGGGATTGCCGGAAGCCATCGCTATGTGATTAGCAATTGTCAAAGTGCGGTTCATATCATTGAAGTTTATGTGCTAGCGAAGTTGTTAATAGGAACCGATCACGGATTGGAATTGGATATTGTGCCGCTCTTTGAAACGATTGACGATTTGGCTCACGCTCCCGCTATTATGGATGAACTTTATGCGATACCTGAATACCGCGATCATCTCATTCGGAGAAGGAGCCACCAAACTATTATGCTTGGCTTCTCGGACGGCACTAAAGATGGCGGATATCTTCGCGCCAATTGGTCTATTTTCCGAGCGAAGGAAAATCTCACAGCAATCTCCCGCAAGCATAATTTTAAAGCATTGTTCTTTGATGGGAGGGGAGGACCGCCTGCGCGTGGCGGTGGAAACACACACGATTTTTATGCCTCGTTGGGCGATACGATTGAGCAAGAAGAGGTGGAGGTAACAGTTCAAGGCCAAACCATCAGTTCAAATTTTGGAAAAGTTGCGTCCAGCAAATTCAATTTAGAACAATTGATATCGGCCGGGGTTGAGGCTACGGTGTTTCCGCGAAACACAAACCACTTAACCGAAGAAGACAAAAACCTGTTGGATCAACTGGCTGAGGAAGCGTACAAAGTCTATTTGAATCTTCGGCATGATGATAAATTTGTGCCCTACCTAGAAAAGGTTACTCCGCTTTCATTTTTTGGCGATACAAATATCGGATCACGACCAGTAAAGCGAAGTGCCAACGAGGGGTTGAAGTTTGAAGATCTGCGTGCCATTCCCTTTGTAGGATCATGGGCGATGATGAAGCAAAATATTCCGGGCTTTTATGGCGTGGGTAGTGCGTTAGAGGCGGTTGGTAAAAAAGGTCATACCCAAAAACTAAAAGAGCTATACAAGAATTCATTGTTCTTCCGAACACTATTAGGCAATAGCATGATGTCTTTGACTAAAACATTTTATGAAGCCACTACCTATTTGGGCAGCGACAAAGAATTTGGAAAACTATGGAAAAAAATGTTTGCCGAGTATGAGTTGTCCAAAATTAAAACACTCGAAGTTTCGGGGCTAAGTGAGCTGATGGGCAACAACCCAACGATCAGGCAATCGGTGCATTTGCGTGAACAAATTGTGCTGCCGCTCATAGCGATCCAACAGTTTGCTTTAATGAATCTTCGAAACCTCACCGAAGAGAACAAAGTGCATGAGTTGCGCTATCGCAAACTTATTATTCGAAGTATGTTCGGAATCATTAATGCTGCGCGTAATTCTGCTTAGGCAAGATGGACTTAGAAAAATTTAAGCAACGGTCAAAACAAAAATCAGCAGAGAACAAGATCTTTCTTCAAAAGTTGAAAACGAAAGATCCGCGCAAAGTGGATGACGCCTTCCATCAAAAGCACGAGGAGGTTTTTGAGAAGATGGATTGTCTCACTTGTGCCAACTGCTGCAAAACAACGAGCCCGATTTTTTACCAGACTGATATTGAAAGAGTAGCGAAGGCACTTCGCTTGAGGCCTGGCGACTTTATCGAAAAATACCTTCGGGTGGATGAGGATAAAGACTTTGTGTTGAAATCTTCGCCATGCCCTTTTTTAGATTCAGAAAATTATTGTTCGGTATATGCTGATCGGCCAAAGGCTTGCCGCGAATATCCCCATACCAACCGAAAAAAAATGGTGCAGATTATGGACTTGACCTACAAAAATACACTGGTGTGCCCCGCTGTGCTGGAGATGGTGGAGAGGTTGAAGGGAATTTTGAAATCATGAGCCGACAGCAAGCGAATGTTTTTTTAACTTTTGAATAGCCTGTGGTCGGTGTTTTCACCGCACCACTAAAACCCGCTGAAGTAATCTTCACCACACTTTTTTTTGCTTAAGCTTAGAGCCATGCATGGCATCGAGTTTTTTACTGCCACAGGTCTCAATTGGCAGCACCTGCGTTGTAATTTCACATCGATTAAGCACAGTAAAGAATGCTGACCAAATTGTTGTTTTAAGGTTTAAGCAATGGAATGATTAAAGAAGTAGATACACATAGTGGTGCGGTGAAAACACCGACCACAGGCTAAATGCTGACCAAATTGTTGTTTTAAGGTTCTAAGCAATGGAATGATTAAAGAAGTAGATACACATAGTGGTGCGGTGAAAACACCGACCACAGGCTAAAATGAGACTGATGACAATGGAGGTGAAGGAAAGCAACTTGATCGTCAACAATCTTACGCACGACCTAGAGGATTTTAAAAAGAGTGCACTCGATAAACAAGCAAAACTTTCGCGCGAGTTGCAGACAGAGCGCAATAAAGCTGTGGAGTCGAGAGGTGTGCGTTAAGGTGGCAACGGCTTACCTTTCTTTGAAAGATTCAATGTGGAGTAAATGACTAAATTGCCATATAAACAAAACTTGAATCTACCGATTATAGGGATATTCATTTATCCAATTGAATCTAGTGTTATTCAGTCTAAAGTCGTTAATATTTTTAACTCTCTTAAGCAAAATATAAACTGAATCTGTTTTCAAGGTTCCTTTCAACAATAAATGTTTTTCATCTGGAGTTTCATAACTTAAATCGAAACGGTAATCTCGTGCTAAAAGGTAAGTAAACTGAATAGAGTGCCAAGTGGTGTCCACCTTTAAATGATAGTTTTCACTCCTCTCATTATTTATTAGTTCTACCTTTGAGCCCCTTCGCAAATCAATTATTAATTTATTCCATCGTAGCGTATCATTTGCGAGTAGCGGCAATTGCTTTTGGTTAATTTTAAATTCCTCAATTTGGTATACTCCGTTTAAAGTTGGTGAAGGAAAATTGTCTCCATAGATTTTTAGCATTTCAATTGATGCTATGGTATTTGAAACTATTACAAAAGCTAATAACAATAATTTAATTGTAATTCCTGCGATGCGAATGATTGGTTTTGTATGCTTAGGCGCCTCTATTAGACTGAGCTTGACGTGTTGACTAGAAAAGAAAAACCTCCACAAATCTTTTGCATTATGAGAAATTAAAAATAATGTCATAAGAAACAAATGGGTTGATATAAGCTTAACAGGAACATCATAAAAATAATTGATAGCCATTACATTGGCAGTTGTCATCAATGTAATAATAGCTCCTAGAGTCATTGTTCTCCTGAATAGTAATAAAATGGCTGATAATTCTGCCACACCCATAAATAAATTGTAACCCTTCGAAAATCCTAAGAACGTCCAAGCAAGTCCCATGGGCGAAGAATCGCCATAGAGTTGAGTAAGCCTGGATAAACCAGGAGAAGGAAATTGAAGTTTAAAGACTTTTACTATGCCATAATTAATTAGCATTAAGGCAACGTAAAATCTTATTGCAACAGTGAGCCAATAATATAATGTCTTATAGTGCTGTTGATTCCAATCAACAAGTGACCATATAATGCTAGTCAAAATTGAGACGGAGAATATTAAAAGGGCTACAAAATAATTATAAGTAGTATCTCCGCTGCCGTTTGGAAACACAGTAATTTCATAGTTAAGATGAAGGATGTTCTTACCTATCCAAGGTATTAGCGAATGAAGCCACTCTGTTGGTTGGTTCATTAAGAATCCCCACATCGGAAAAGCGCCATTATTTTCAAGGACGATATAGAAAGTTATATAGCTGAAAATAAAGCGGAAGAGAATTAGTTGATACTTGGCCCAACTGGGAGATGGTAATTGCATAGGATTAGAGTTATCGACTCGAAGTTACCAAATTACGTGCCTAAATTTTTACTCGTGAGTTGTCTTATCTGGTTTTGGCATGGTCTGTAAAGTAAACTGTGTCAGTTAATAATTATTGTAATCATATCTGATGTTGGAATGTGGTCAACCCATGCAGTTGGCCTAGTGCAATGTTATAAAATTTAGCCTGTGGTCGGTGTTTTCACCGCACTACTGAAACCGGCTGAAGTAATCTTCACCACACTTTTTTTTGCTTAAGCTTAGAGCCATGCATGGCATCGAGTTTTTTACTGCCACCGGTCTCAATTGGCAGCACCTGCGTTGTAATTTCACATCGATTAAGCACAGTAAAGAATGCTGACCAAATTGTTGTTTTAAGGTTCTAAGCATGGAATGATTAAAGAAGTAGATACACATAGTGGTGCGGTGAAAACACCGACCACAGGCTCAAGAGAGCAGAATTGCTCAATAAAAAATCCTCTGAATGTATCAGAAGATTTTTTTGAGATTTAACTTACTGAATAATTTTATTCTTTCATCTTATACAACCTGCGCCTCCAGCTTGCCTGCCAATACTGATTTAGGCACGGCACCTACTTGCTTATCTACAATTTGTCCATTTTTGAAAACTAATAAGGTGGGGATGGATCTAACACCAAATCGAGCGGTTACTTGTGGATTTTCGTCTACATTTATTTTAGCTACTATCGCCTTGCCTTCATAGTCTCCTGCAAGCTCTTCTACAACAGGGCCTATCATCTTACAAGGGCCACACCATTCTGCCCAAAAGTCTACTAAAACAGGTTTATCGCTTTTTAAGGTTTCGTCAAAAGTTGCATCGGTCAATTCTAAGGTCTTTCCCATTGTGTATTTTAAATTTAAGAGTTGTTATTTATTGCTTTTAGATTTCTACTTCATCCAACACAAAGGTAGAGGAAATTGTTCCAACCTCCATTTTTGACTTTGCATTTAACGTCTGTTCCGTCAGCCACCTGACTTCCTGCTTTTCAGTTACTACACCCACTTCGGCCAACTTTTTTAGGTCTTTAATGAAGGGATTTGTTGGTTTAATTCTGCCCGATCGGGCCAATAGCTCCGTTTGTATGGATTCTAAATCATCTTTTAAATAGAAACGCAAGGAGGCATTTCCAGTGTTTTTCTTACAAAGCTTGTCCAACGTTTCAATGAAATCTGCTGTTACCGTTTGCGCAGAAAAACGCAGTGCCAAGCCCGCTACTCGCTTGGTACCGATTTCATTCAGCAGCTCAATATTGCGGATTTTGAATTCCAGATTTTGTTCGCCCCAGTTTTTGCGTAGAATATTGCCTTCAATAAATAGAAATAAGCCGGGCATCAGAAAGGATTTGAACTTCAGGTAGTCATCGCTCCACAAAATAATTTCTCCTTTGCCGCTGTAGTCTTCTAAAAATAGTTTTCCAAACGGTCTTCCTGTTTTGGTCATGCGGTGTTCTACAGAGGCAACGATCCCCCCCAGTTTACATTCCTTGCCTTCATTACCATCCAACTCCACCAAAGAGCTAACACCCATGTTGCAGAAGGTGTCGATCTCAAACTTGAAGTTATCAAGTGGGTGACCGGAGATGTAAACCCCTACTACTTCTTTTTCAAAATGCAGTTTTTCGATTTCACTAAAAGGTTCTATGGCATCGATTTTAGGAGGAGGCATCTGCGTTCCTGTCGAACCGCCAAATAAACTTCCTTGCGTACTCAGGGCTTCTTGTTGCATTTTAGCCGAGTACTTAATTACTTTTTCTGTCAACGAGATATCACCTTCTTTGGCTGCAATGTATTGTCTGCGATGGTAGGCAGTGAAACAATCAAGGGCACCGGATAAGGCCAGGCACTCAAATGTTTTCTTATTTACCGAGCGATTGCTGAGGCGTTTAGCAAAGTCAAAAACATCTTTGAATGGCCCATGCGCATCGCGCTCCATAATGATGACCTCGACTGCCGCATCGCCTGCACCTTTTATTGCGCCCAGCCCAAAGCGAATCTGGCCGTCTTTGTTTACTTCAAAAAATACTCCTGATTCGTTGACGTGTGGCCCCAGCACTTCGATGCCTTGCTTTCTACATTCTTCGATAAAATAGGTAACATTATCTAAGTTGCTTTGCGAGTGAGTAAGCACGGCTGCCATGTATTCTGCCGGGTAATTGGCTTTTAAATAAGCAGTATGGTAGGCCACCAACGAATAGCAGGTAGAGTGAGATTTGTTGAAGGCATATTGTGCGAAAGCTTCCCAGTCTTTCCAGATTTTTTCAGAAACTCTTTCTTCGTGATTGTTTTTCTTACAGCCGGAAATGAATTTGTCTTTCATTTTGTCAAGCACATCCTTCTGTTTTTTCCCCATGGCTTTACGAAGCACGTCTGCATCGCCTTTGGAAAAATTGGCCAACTTTTGAGAAAGCAACATCACCTGCTCTTGATATACCGTAATCCCATAAGTACTTTTCAAATACTCTTCCATCTCTGGCAAATCGTATTTGATTGTTTCCCGGCCATTTTTTCGGGCAATGAAATTAGGAATGTACTCCATTGGGCCAGGGCGATACAACGCGTTCATCGCGATCAAATCTTCAAACTTATCAGGCTTAAGCCCGCGCAAGTAATTTTGCATGCCGTCTGATTCGAATTGAAAGGTGCCGGTGGTTTCACCTCGCTGATAGAGTTGATAAGTTTTTAAATCGTTGAGCGGAATTTTGTCTATATCGATATCAATATTTTTTCGCTTCTTTATATTTCTTAGAGCCGTAGTGATAATGGTCAACGTAGTTAGGCCCAGAAAGTCCATTTTCAGCATGCCCGCATTTTCCACTACGCTGTTGTCAAACTGCGTAACGAGCATGGTTGAGTCTTTGGCAGTAGATACCGGAACAAACTTGGTAAGATCGTCAGGAGTAATGATGACCCCGCAAGCATGAGTTCCGGTGTTTCGCAGAGAACCTTCCAACACCACTGCTTGCTTCAGCACTTGCGCTTTCAGATCTGTGCCTTTCTTAATATCGTTGAGTTCTTTTACTTCTTCAAATGCTTTCGCCAAACTGGTGCCGGGGCGTTCAGGAACCAGCTTGGCCATGCTATTAGATTCTGCCAGGGGTAATTCCATTACACGGGCGCAATCGCGTATGGAAGATTTTGCAGCCATGGTGCCATACGTGATGATTTGTGCTACCTGGTTGTGTCCATACTTTTCAATTACGTATTGCAAAACCTTATCTCGCCCTTCATCATCAAAGTCAATATCGATATCGGGCAATGAAACCCGATCGGGGTTTAAGAACCGCTCGAAGAGCAAATCATAAGCGATGGGGTCAACATTGGTAATGCCTGTACAAAAGGCTACAACGGAACCTGCAGCGGAACCCCGGCCTGGCCCTACCGAAACGCCCATCTCACGGGCCTTGGAAGTAAAGTCTTGCACGATCAAAAAATATCCCGGGTAACCGGTTTTTTTTATGGTCTCTAATTCAAATTCAATTCTTTCTTTTATTTCGGGAGTGAGTTCCGGATATCTCTTTTTTGCGCCTTCATAAGTGAGATATTTCAGGTAGTCGTCTTCCGTTTCAAATTCTTTAGGGATGGTGAATTTAGGAAGCAGTACATCTCGCTTCAATTCATATTTCTCTACCTTTTCAACAATTTCGTTGATGGTATCAATGACTTCAGGCAAATCGCGAAATAGCGATTTCATTTCATCTTGTGATTTGAAATAAAATTGATTGTTAGGCAACCCAAATCGTGTGCCACGCCCCGAACCAATGGGTGTGGATTGAAACTCTCCCTCCTTAATACACAAGAGAACATCGTGCGCATTCGATTCCTCTTGCTCCAGATAATAACACTCGTTGGCCGCGAAATATTTTACATTATATTTTTTGGCAAATCGGAGCAGTGTTTCGTTGACACGATCTTCTTCTGGCAAGCCGTGCCGATTTAGTTCGATGTAAAAATCTTCGCCCAATAGTTGGTACCACCATTTAAAGACATCTTCCGCTTGTCGTTCGCCAACGTTAAGGATCAGGTAAGGGATTTCGCTATTAAGTCCACCGGTAGTGGCGATCAGGCCATCTTTGTATTGGGTGATCAACTCTTTGTCGATGCGAGGATGAATCCCGTAAAGGCCTTCAATAAACCCAAGCGAACTTAGCTTTGCTAAATTTTGATAGCCGATTTTATTTTTTGCCAGCAGCACTTGGGTGTGTCGCTTATCCGGGTTGTCTTTCGTGAACTTGGTTTTCTTTCTTTCTTCTGAAACATAAAACTCGCACCCGACAATGGGTTTTATATTGTGCTTCAGGGCTTCACTCACAAACTTAAAGGCGCCATACATATTCCCAAAATCGGTAAGTGCTAACGCATCCATATGTTGAGATTTAGCTTTCGCAATAAGCTCTACAACGTCAGGTACCGCTTGCAAAACAGAATATTGAGAGTGGACGTGAAGATGGTAATAAGTCTTGTCGCTGAGATTTTTCTTTGAGTCTTTCCCGTAATCAACACTTTTAGTTTTTTCGCGCTTCGAAGAATTTCCATTTTCAAGGTTGGGTGCTTCGTACTCAATTTCTTCAACAGGGGTTGAATCAAAAGGACTTGTAATTTTCTTGCGGAGCAATTCAAAATAGGATCGGGCAGTGGCGTCTACATCATAGGCGGCATCGTGAGCATCGCCAAATCCCTTCCCAAAAAGTTTTTGGTACAGCTCTAAAAGCCTTGGCATCTTTAGTTTTCCGCCAATGCCACCTTGTAATTGGCAAAATTCAATTGAGGCAAGTCCTGTGTCTACCCGTTTTAATAATAAGAAATTTTGTGGGTCAAATTTCTGACGGAGAAATTCAGATCCAATAATATTAATGTCAAATTCAATATTATGCCCAACCAGTTGTTGGGTCTTTTCGAGGTCTTTACTAAAAATCGCCAACGCCTCTTTCAGGTTATGGCCTTCTTTTAGAGCCCGGTCGGTTGAAATACCATGAATTTGTTCTGCCTTGTAGGGTATGTCAAAACCTTCGGGCTTAATCAGGTAGTTATGTTGAGATATAAGTTTGCCATTGGCATCGTGTAACTGCCAAGCCACTTGTACCAAACGAGGCCAATTATCAAAGTCAGTGAGGGGTGCAGTCTTATTTCTCGGAATACCGGTGGTTTCTGTGTCGAATATCAAGTACATGTAAGATCAGTGGTTGGAAGGTAAAAGTAGAGTAATAATATGATTTTCAATTATCCCAATTTGGTATTTTTATCTAGTATTGGAAATTTATTATATTATTAGGATTCTTAATATGCTGATATACAGTACTGTATAAATTAGGGTATTGTTTTGATTAATAGTTATCAAATATTCTTAAACCCATTATGAAAACGCTCTTCAGTAAAGTTAATGCCTTCTTCAAAAGAGAATGGTTCTTGTTAATTATGGTTGCAACGATTGCTATGATCATTGTGCTGGCTGGATTGCTCTGATGGAGGATAAGAAATGTTTTCTGGGATAAGCCTGTCTAGGCTAGGCTTGGTTAAGTGTCAGATCGTAAGGTCTGGCACTTTTATTTTATAATGACAATAACCATTCTAAGGGAAATTTGTTTATTTCAAAGTCTCGACTCAGGACTTAAGTGTATCTCTAAAACCCCAATGTCATTTCTAACCAAATGAAGCAATCCGTTATTGTACCGAATCGAGTTGCTTCCCAGCACTTCGCGGGATCCCTCCATGGCAATGACACCTTAAATTATTTTTCAAAGGATTCTGATTGTTTACTAATTGTTTGAAGAGTAATTTTGGCTCGTATCAAAATCTGCTTTAAATAATGAAATGGCTAATTGATCTTTTTTCGAGTTCGCTCGGCAGAAAACTGATGATGGCTCTTACAGGCTTGTTCCTCATCAGTTTCTTGATAATACATTGCAGTATAAATGCGATGATATTTTTTAATGACAATGGCGAGACGTTTTCTCATTGGGGTCATTTTATGGGTACCAACCCCATTATCCGCACGTTAGAAATTGGTTTGGTGGCTGGTTTTCTCATCCACATTATTCAAGGTCTTTCACTTTGGAGGGCAAACCATGCTGCTCGTCCAGTCAAGTATAGCGCATCAAAGAAACCCAATAGCACCTGGTATAGCCGAAGCATGGGTATGCTTGGCACGTTGCTTTTATTGTTTTTGATTATGCATACCTCGCACTTCTGGATACCCAACCGCACCAATCAATTTACACAAGGCGAAGAGTTGCCTCTCTATAAATTGATGTTTGAAGTGTTTTCAAATCCATGGATTGTGTTCTTTTATGTGATCGGGTGTGTGTCTTTATTTTGGCATTTGCTGCATGGATTTGCCAGTGCGTTTCAATCACTTGGCTTGAACCATTTAAAATATAATGGCGTCATTTCATTTGTAGGCACTACCTTCTCGATCATAGTACCGCTCATTTTCGCCTTGATGCCGATCGCTATTTATTTCAGATGGATAAGTTAATTCAACAGTAGACTTTAATTTAATAAGAAAGCATCGCAATATGAAACTTGACTCAAAAATCCCTGAAGGACCATTAGCGGAAAAGTGGACTAAGCACAAGTTCAATTTAAAGCTGGTGAACCCGGCCAATAAAAGGAAGTACGATGTGATTGTGGTTGGTACCGGATTAGCAGGAGCCTCGGCTGCTGCTTCATTGGGTGAGTTAGGGTATAATGTAAAAGCATTTTGTTTTCAAGATAGTCCTCGCAGGGCACATAGTATTGCGGCTCAAGGCGGGATCAATGCAGCCAAGAATTATCAGAATGATGGCGACAGTGTTTATCGGTTGTTTTATGACACTATAAAAGGAGGTGACTATCGCGCGCGCGAAGGCAATGTTCACAGGTTAGCCGAGACGAGTGGCAGTATTATCGACCAATGTGTTGCACAAGGTGTTCCGTTTGCACGGGAATATGGAGGCTTGTTGGACAACCGTTCTTTTGGGGGTGCGCAGGTTTCGCGAACATTTTACGCCCGTGGCCAAACGGGACAGCAATTATTATTAGGGGCTTATTCTGCGCTGAATCGTCAGATTGCCAATGGCACAGTGAAGATGTATAACCGCACCGAAATGTTGGATGTGGTGATTGTAGATGGCAAAGCCCGAGGCATTATTACACGAAATTTAATTACAGGTAAAATTGAATCACACAGTGCTCATGCAGTTTTGCTTTGTACCGGAGGATATGGAAATGTATTTTATTTATCCACGAATGCAAAAGGTTCGAATGTAACAGCCGCTTGGCGTGCCCATAAAAAGGGAGCGCTGTTTGGCAATCCTTGCTTCACACAAATTCACCCAACGTGTATTCCGGTTTCAGGTGACCATCAATCAAAGCTTACTTTGATGTCAGAGTCGTTACGCAACGATGGTAGGGTGTGGGTTCCCAAAAAAGCAATGCCCGGTTTGAAAGGTGTTGATGCAATGAAAGTGCCGGAAGAAGATCGTGATTATTTTTTAGAAAGGAAATATCCTTCCTTCGGAAACCTAGTACCGCGCGATGTGGCCTCGCGCAACGCAAAAATTGTTTGTGATGAAGGCCGTGGTGTAGGTTCAGGGTTAGCCGTGTTTCTTGATTTTACTGACGCCATTAAGCGTGATGGAGAAGCTACCATTCGGGCGAAGTATGGTAATTTGTTTGACATGTATGCGCAAATCACAGGCGATAATCCGTACAAAGGGCCTATGATGATTTACCCGGCAGTTCATTATACGATGGGCGGATTATGGGTCGATTATAATTTGATGACTAATATTCCGGGCTTGTATGCGTTGGGCGAAGCGAATTTCTCGGATCATGGCGCCAACCGGTTAGGTGCAAGTGCGCTGATGCAAGGGTTGGCCGATGGCTACTTTGTAATTCCTTATACCATTGGAGATTACCTTGCTAGTATTGGCTGGAATGATAAGGTAGGCACAGATCACCCAGCTTTTAAGGAAGCCACTGAAAAAGTTACAGAGCGTATTAACAAACTGATTAACATCAAAGGCAAGAAAACAGTTGATGAGTTTCATCGCCAACTTGGTTTAACAATGTGGGATTATTGTGGTATGAGTCGTACTGCAGAAGGCTTGAAAAAAGCGAAGAAAATAATTCAGGAAATTAAAACGGAATTTTGGACGAATGTAAATGTGCTGGGTGGAACCGGTGAACTCAATCAGGAATTAGAGAAAGCCAATCGCGTTGCCGACTTTATTGAGTTGGGCGAATTGATGGTGGATGATGCTCTTAATCGCTCTGAATCATGTGGCGGTCACTTTCGAGAGGAGTCACAAACACCAGAAGGAGAAGCGCTTCGCAAAGATGATGAGTTTGCTTATGTGGCCGCCTGGGAGTACCATGGTGACAATCAGCCTGAAGTATTACACAAAGAAGAATTGAGATTTGAAAATGTAAAACTCACACAACGTAGCTATAAGTAATATGAAAATTACGCTAAAAGTTTGGAGACAAAAAGGCCCCACTACAAAGGGTGAATTCAAAAAATATAGTGTTGATCATGCCTCACCTGATATGTCTTTTCTGGAGATGATTGATGTGTTGAATACTGATCTGATTAAAAAAGGTGAAGAACCTATTGCGTTTGATCATGATTGCAGAGAGGGAATTTGTGGTATGTGCAGTTTGTATATTAATGGCCATCCGCATGGCCCGTTGCAAACCACTACTTGTCAATTGCATATGCGTACCTTCAACGATGGCGAGACTATTACAGTGGAGCCATGGAGAGCAAAGGCTTTCCCGGTAATTAAAGACTTGGTGGTGGATAGAACCGCCTTTGATCGCATTCAACAAGCGGGTGGCTTTGTGAACGTAAATACCGGAGGGGTGCCGGATGGCAATGTGATTCCGATTTCTAAAAAGATTGCAGATGAGGCTTTTGATGCAGCAACCTGTATTGGCTGCGGAGCATGCGTAGCTGCTTGCAAAAATGCCTCAGCAATGTTGTTCGTAAGTGCTAAGGTTTCACAATTTGCATTATTGCCTCAAGGGCAAGTTGAGCGTAAAGAGCGTGTAGAAAAAATGGTGGCTCAAATGGATGCCGAAGGATTTGGCTCTTGTACCAATACCCTCGCTTGTGAGGCAGAATGTCCTAAAGGAATTAAAGTTACTAATATCGCAAGGATGAACCGCGAATACTTTAACGCTATGTTAACCTCATATGAAGTAGAGGGTGAAAGCGGAGGATAATTTAATCTTAAATACATGAAGTTAATCTCCCTTCTCATTATAACTTGTTTATCTAGTGCGGTTGCCCAAAGTGATTATGTCATCACCTCAAAAAGTGATACCCTAAAAGGTGAAGTAAAGATCTTGACGTATGATTTAAATGATCAGGTGCAAGTGAAGGTTGCAAAGAAGAAAACAGTTTATACTTCTCTTAAGGTCAAATTGGTTTACCTTGATGGTGAGATTTATCAAACTGTAAAATTTGAAGGAAGGTATCGATTCATGAAATTATTGAAACTTGGATTCCTTAGTCTGTATGGTTTCCGATTGACAAATCAGCAAACCTATGATGGCCGCTATCTGTTAAAAAAGGATGGTACTGGTATGGAGATTCCAAACCTGACATTTAGGAAGAGCATGGCTACTTTTCTAAGCAGTTGCCCCGAAGTGGAAGAAAAAATTAAAAATGGAGATCTTGGTCGCAAAGACGTGGATCAAATAATTGATCAGTTTAACAATTGCATTATACCTAAGGCAGAGAAAAATGTGGTAATTGTGCCTGAGCTTACTCCTGTGGAAAACGTAAAAATACTTGCTATTAGCACCCTAATTGCAAAGGTTGATTCCTCCTCAGAATTATCCGGAAAAGCAGATATCCTTGATTTACTAAAAGACTTAAAATCAAAAGTAGGGCGAGGTGAAATTCTTCCCAATTATCTAATCAAGGACATTACAAATCACTTGAGTGATAAGCCCGAGTTTAATGAGGACTTAGATAAGCTATTGGTTTTACTGAAGCAATGAAGGCAACATTTTTTTAATAAGGGCAGGCATTTGCTTGCGATCTAAGAACAGAGCAATCAAAGAACAAATAAGGGTGGTAACAGCTAAAATGAATAAATAGCCTCCATCGCCCTGCACCTCAATTCCTAAGATAGTTAAGTGAGAGAGGATCGCACCACTAATTACACCAATAGAAAGTATAGCCCCCAGCCAAACAGTAGCGGGTATTAATATTAGGATAGAGGCAATCAACTCTACCACGCCAGTTCCAAATCTTCCCCAGGGTTCCATTCCCATTCCCATTCTCGTAAAAATTTCAATAGACTCTTTAGCGCCAGTGAATTTGAAATAAAGTGTTTGAAGCATGATTAAGGCTGCAACAATGCGGACAAACCAAAATAGTAAGGTGGTGTTTCTATTCATTATCATAGGTACGGTTAGTTCGGTTTAAGGTTTGTCAGGTAAATGACGATAATGAAGATATGGGAATTTACTGTTATTTTTATATGCCAGATAGTTGATGCTAATATTGGGTTCATTATTCTGGAATTAAAGCAAGAAACTCAACGCTCACAACTTTAAACTTGAAACATTGAACTTAAACGTCCACCCCGACATCACCGAAGCAAGAACGATCTCAACAGATTTTTATTTAGACCAACATTATTTTAAGGAATCGAAAGAGAAAATATTTGTTCCGGCCTGGCATTTCATTGGCGATTCAGACCAAGTGAAGGATAGCGGTTGGGTTACGCCTGTTGACTTATTAGATGGGTTCTTAAATGAGCCATTGATTTTATCGCGAGATAAAGAAGGGCAACTTCATTGCCTCTCAAATGTGTGTACTCATCGCGGTAACTTGTTGGTAGAAAAGCCATGCAAGCTCAACGACATACGCTGTAAATATCATGGAAGAAGGTTTCAACTGAATGGCAATTTTATGTCGATGCCTGAATTTAAGGAGGTAAAGAATTTCCCGACAGAAGCTGACGATCTTACTAATTTACCTATTCACCAATGGGGGAAGTTATTGTTTGGTTCGCTAAGCGATCGCTACCCGGCAGAATTATTTTTTAAAGACATGGCGGAGCGTGTTGCCTGGATGCCGTTGCAAGAATTTGTTTTTCGTCCGGATCTGTCCAAAGATTATTTCATTGATGCTCACTGGGCACTTTATTGTGAAAATTATTTAGAGGGTTTTCATATTCCCTTTGTGCATGCAGGACTGAATTCGGTGATTGACTATGGAAATTATCATGTGGAGTTATTCAAGTATTCTAATTTGCAGTTGGGTGTGGCCAAAGCAGGGGAGTTGGTCTTTGACTTGCCGCCTTCTTCAATTGATTATGGGAAGAAAGTGGCAGGTTATTATTTTTGGGTGTTTCCTAATATGATGTTCAATTTTTACCCCTGGGGATTATCTGTAAATATTATTCGCCCTGTTTCTATTCATAAAACCAAGGTTTCGTTTCTTTCCTATGTATGGGATGAAAGTAAACTTCGACAAGGAGCGGGAGCCGATTTGCACAAAGTAGAATTAGAAGACGAAGACATAGTTCAAAATGTTCAGAAGGGCGTCCGATCGCGGTTTTATAAATTCGGAAGATACTCGGTAACACGTGAAATGGGCACGTACCACTTTCATCGATTGATTGCGGAGTTTATGAAGTGAAATTCGATCACTTAGTTATCTATTGTTTGATGGCTTTAGCATTTCATAAATCGCTGGATTTGTCTTAAGGAGGATCAGAAGAACAATTGAGAATAGTACCATGAGCAATACTTGAGAAAACAAGTAACCCCCTATTCCTTTTAAAAATGTTTTTACTTTTGATTGATAACTAAAAAAATCGACATACGCATATCCAAAATAGCCTGTCGATAGCAGAATGCTTATTCCGCCCGATAAAAAAAGCCCAAAAATACTATATAGTGTTTTAAATTGTATTAACAATGAACCTTAAGCAACCTTAAGCGAATAAAACTTTGGCTGATGAAAAGTAAAAAGTATTTTCGTATTTAAGCTAAGTGAAAACTTAGAATTTATCAGGGATCTGAACAATGCGCACCACAATTTCGTGAGGGTCTCCATCTTTATCCAATAGATTAAACCTTACCATCGGGTTGTCACGGTTGATATTACTCTCTACATGAATAATTCGGTTGTCTTGCAAGTGCTTTTGAATTTCCTCTTGAAGAATGAAAAGAGCATTGGCAAAATCAACTTCCAATGGGCTGGGGTTATAAGAGGATGTTTTCATTTAGTTTTGGTTGTTCGTTTTTTGCCGTTATTTCAGATGGTTAAGCTTACGACCATTATCAACAACGAATTACTACCACCTTATTAAAGCAGAGGCCCATGTAAACCCACTACCAAAAGCGGCTAAACAAATTACGTCATTTTCTTTGATTTTACCTTCTGCCCATGCCTCTCTCATTGCAATGGGGATGGAGGCAGCTGTTGTATTCCCATAGCGCATAATATTGTTGTAGACTTTTGAATCGGGGAGCTCTAACTTTTGCTGTACAAATTGGCTAATGCGGAGATTGGCTTGATGTGGGACAAGGAGATCGATGTCTTCTTTTTTCATCCCGTTGGCATTCAATGCTTCATTGATAACCTCCATAAATCTTACGACAGCATGTTTAAAAACCAGGCTGCCATTCATTACCACTTTAAAGCCTGTAGTGTCTAAAAATTGCTCTGGTTGTCGCTCTGAATGAGGTCGACTGCTACCGGGATCTTTTACATAAAGCTCTTCGGCAAATCGACCATCTGCATGGAGATGGGTAGACAAAATTCCTGGTTTATCGGAGCGTTGAAGAATTACGGCTCCAGCGCCATCGCCAAAAATTACAGAAGCATTTCGGCCACGGGTGGTAATATCTAGTGCCGTTGATTGAATTTCAGCGCCTACCACTAAAACGGTTTTGTACATGCCGGTTTTTATAAATTGATCGGCTACGGATAGCGCATAAATAAATCCAGAGCATGCATTTTTTACTTCAAGCGCACCAATACCTTCTAGCCCTAATTCGCGTTGCATGAGTACTCCTGATCCAGGGAAATAATAATCACTGGTAATACAAGCAAAGACGATGAAGTCTACATCTTTCTCAGTCAATCCTGCACGGTGTAAGGCCATCCTTGCTGCCTTAGCGGCCATGTTTCCAACGGTATCTTTTGTGGGGTCAATCCATCTTCGCTCTTTAATTCCGGTGCGCTCAATAATCCATTCATCGCTTGTGTCCATCAGAGTGGATAAATACTCATTGGTAATAACCGTTTCAGGAACGTAATGGCCAAGGCCAACAATTTTAGAAGAATGCATGGCGATTTGTTAAAGTACGCCAAATTAAGAAATTGTTACCTAATGAGCGTTAGTTTAAGACCTTAAAGTTTTGGTGAGTATTTAATTCTTGAAGACAGGAGTTAAAAGTCCGAAGTGGTCGATTAAGGCCTTACCAACTTCGGACTTTCTGATTATTTCTTCACCAGCCCCTTCGTATTGTCATCTGAATGGCGATCAAATAAATAATCAATTGGTTTTAGCTACTGATTCACTGATTTTGTTCTTAGTCTTAAAAAAAATCGTGAAAGTTAAGAAGGTTCAAACGAGGTCTGTGAATTTGTGGCAAGTAACTCTCGTTAAAAACTAAAATCAAAATTGATTCGATAGACCAAATTGTCATCGAGCGCTGGGAGTTGATAAGGGCCGTACCGATAGAAGGCGGATGCCCCAAAACCAAAATAGGCAACATTGAAATAGTTTATCCGTATCAAATTTTTGAAGCCTGCTCCGGATTCTAAAAAGCCTTTGTTTAAATCTTGTATAGGTATCCCTTGATGTGCATCAGAATTTTTCAAGGCTCCTATCCCCATATTGTGAAACAGTAGAAATTCAGGTTTTGAATATCTTTTATTGTAAAGTACATTACCAAAATTGTGATTTAGAAAAAGGGAGATAAATTCTGAATTTGTGAATTCATACAGGCCCATGGTTTGAAAATAGCCACTGACAAATACACCGCTGCTTTTTACTCCGCGGCCAATATACAATCTGCCATAAGGAGCGAGACCTTGCATAAGCCCGCCAAATAATTGAATGTTAGTTTTACCAAGTGTTCTATGAATAATTTCATGCCTGATAGATAAATCATAGTAGGTGTAGTTAAAGACTTTGGCATCAAAAATGTTAAGGGAAGAAGCTATGGTGGCGGTAATGATTGGCAGCCTTCTTGTAAAAAATACTTTTTTGCCATTAAGTACGAAGTAGGTTTCTTTTTTTATATAACGAATGGAAACGCCTGTTTCCGCAATCGTAAAATTATTTTGTAGCTCTCCACTAACGGAAAGACTGTAATCGTACATTGGGCGGATTTGATTGTGCGATATAAAAACAGAAGCATGGATATCGGGCAGAGGCCGATAGCCCAACTCGCCTCTATAGGATTGCAGATAGTCAAACTGATTTCCAACTAAATTTCTAAATGCATCCGTTTGAAAAAGTTGACTTTCCCTTTCATAAGAATGTGACGTGCCAGCTTCATAGATGTCATTGGTATAGGAGAGCTTGGCAAAAAAATCTCTGTTTGGATTGAAATTTAATTTTAGCTCCCCTCCATATTTTGATTGCTGATCGCCAAATCCATAACCATAGTAACCACTCAGCTTCACGAGTTTTGAAACCCGGTCGTTGGTGGAGAGCCCAACACCCAATCGAAATCTTTCATATCGGTTGAACCTGATAATTCTGTTTAGGTCAAGATCTAGAAACCCAATAGGCACTGCTTGGGTTATAGTTGATTCCATGATTTTTTCGATCAAAGCAGTTTTTTTAGCAAGAGAATCGATCAAGGTATAGGTTCTGGCTTCTTTTGTATCCACAGCTTCACCTCTGTATTTTGCTAAAAAGAGCCTGCTGTCTTCTTGCTTAGGTCTGGAAAGTTCAATCTTGATATCGCCAAAAGAATGTTTACTCAGCGTTGGGTTGATTTTAATTTCTTTGAGGAAGCTTCGTTGTCGTCCTTTAATGCCTCTACCAAAAAGATTGAGCTTACTAAAATTCAAATCAGTGTTGAGTTGAACAGGAAACCACTTACCATCGACCTTCTCATAGTTTTGTTGAATGCGTATTCCCGTCAAGGCCAAGGAATCAGAACTTGAGGCGATTACATTTTTTATGGCGTAGCCATCGGAGGTTATTGAAATGACTCCTTGCAAACCATTAAAGAGTTTTTTTTGCTTGGGCTGAAATTGAATGATGTAAACAGTATCGGCTTCATAAAATGAAGTATCCGTTAAATAAAAATCGTATCGATGAAAGGTTCCTTTTGCGATGGGATTGATAAAGTCTTTTCGAAGTAGTGAGATTTTATCTTTGTAGAAAGAGATCGGTTGATAGTCGGTGGCTGCGTTGGTAAAGAGCGGACTTTTAAATCCTGAAATTTGTAAGGCCAATAATTTTTCTTTTTCCTTGTCGGGATTTAATACCTGTTTTTCAGTAACGGACTCGCTCATAAAAAGATGAGTTGTTTTCATCAAGCTGTCAAAGGAGACTAAACTTTTTTGCTTTTTCGTCAATGAATCGCGTTCCTTTAAGTTGTAAATCTGAACCAAAGAATCAATTAGTTTAGAGGGTTCATCAGCAGTAACGAAAAATTTATTGTACGATATGTATTGATAAGATTGAAGATTATCCGGATCGTGGAGTGGCCGATTGACTATTGCCTTCCTAATAATTCTAAAGGCCGGATTCTCATCGGCCACAAATGTTAATTCACTGAGTACCGTATTACTCGGCTTTAATTTTACCAGCTTTTTTTTCGGAAAATAGGGGAGAGGAAATTTTACCTTTTGATAGCTGACATGCGAAATAATGATCAGACCGGTATAGTTAGTCGGTATGGAAAGTTTAAAATTCCCTTCAATGTCCGAAGTCGTTCCACGGATGCCATCATCTAAGGTAATGTTGACAAAGGCGATGGGCTCAAGTTTTAGGCTATCAATGACTTTGCCTGTAATGATTTGACTTTTTGCTGAGAGGGTGGCAGTTAATATTGTAATAAGGAGAATAGGAAGCCTCATCATCAGATTTTGTCGGTACAACGGGAAAGAGAGATCAAGGGTTATCCTGTTAATCATTTTTTACCGATCCAGCCACTCCTTAAACTCCTGAACGCGTTCTCTTGCCACAATTATATCACTATCGTCTGAGGTTTTAAGAACTAACTTCAATCGAGAGTTGGTATAGCTGATCATATCCTGAATGGAGCTGACACCAACAATATACTTTCTATTAATTCGGAAATAAGATTTTGGGTCTAACAAAGTGTCTAGTTGATCGAGTGTAAAGTCAAGAATGTGTTTGCGGCCATCTTTGGTTTGAGCGAAGGTTGCTTTCTCTAAGCTGTGGAGAAAGAGGATGTCGTTGGTTTCAATGGACTTTAAATGCTCACCCACTTTTATTACGAAGCGCTCTTTATATTTTTTTGTCAGCATTTGCATTGCGTAGCTGATGCTCTCCATCATTTTATCTGACGGGGCAGATGTGCTTGTAAGGTTTTCATGTTTTTGAAAAGCGGCTTTAAGCTCATGAGCATCTACCGGCTTTAGCAAGTAATCAATGCTGTTGACTTTAAAAGCTTTGAGAGCATATTCGTTGTAAGCGGTGGTAAATATAATTGGAGATTTTATTTCTACCTGATCAAAGATTTCGAAGCTTAACCCATCAGCCAATTGGATGTCCATAAAAACCAAATCCGGTTTTGGATTTGTTTTGATCCAGGCCACGCTGCGTTTGACAGAGTCAAGGCTTGCCAATAGCTGAACATTCGGCTGTAGTTGCTTAACTAAATTGGTAAGCCGCTCAACAGCTTGTGGTTCGTCTTCGATGATGAGTATTGTCATATTTTTTACCACTTAGTCGCATAGCCTATGTGGCTATGTGGTTATAATTGGTATTTCTACTTTAAAAACTAAATCAGACTCTTTTACTTTAACTTTTAAAGCGCTCAAAAACTCATACCTCCTTTTAATATTCTCAAGTCCAAGTCCTGAAGAGTCTTCATTTAATACCGTCTTCTTTTGAAGATTGTTTTCTACGATAATGTATCCCTCCTGTTGATATACCCG
>JAYVPS010000137.1:0-6593 GCA_043757225.1 Cytophagales bacterium
ATCAACCAAAATGTCAAAACCATCAAAACGATTAACCGCTGCACTCAATGATGAATACAGAAGTTTAGTGCTAAATTGTTAAAAGCGATTTCCCTGGGTTTTCCTAGCGTGTGTTAAATTTTCGATAACTCTCCTCTTACAAAATCCATCAGCTCTTTTATATATGCTTTGCTAAAATCAAACTTGATATTTGCTGCTTTATAAATTTCAGGGATCGATTTGGTATAGCCCAGCTTCAAGGCATTCATGTATCCTTCCAGCCCTTTCTTTTTATCTAGTTTATAATTTCTCCATACCGCAATTGCACCCAACTGCGCCATTCCGTACTCGATGTAGTAGAAAGGTACTTCATATAAGTGTAACTGTTTTTGCCATACATAATCTTTATTTTCCTGCAAGCCAATCCAATCGGTAGCGGTGTCGGTAAACTGATCAAATATTCGATTCCAGTTTTTCTTTCTTTCCTCCGGAATATGTGAGGGGTTTTCATAGATCCAATGTTGAAATTTATCAATAGTAGCCACCCACGGCAAAGTTTCAATAATATCTTCCAACTGCTCGCGCTTCGCGCGCTTCAACTCTTCTTCATTGGGAAAGAAGATTTTCCATTGATCCATTGAAATCAATTCCATTGCCATCGAAGCCAGCTCTGCCACTTCCATGGGCGGTGATTTGAAATCGTTTAACTCCAGATCTTTCGTTAAAAAATTATGAATGGCATGGCCACCTTCGTGCATAATAGTAGTCATGTCGCGCATGGTAGAGGTAGCATTCATAAAAATAAACGGCACACCAATTTCTGCCAACGGATAATTGTAGCCTCCGGGGGCTTTTCCTTTGCGGGATTCTAAGTCAAGATGCCCCATCTCTTTCATAATGGAAAGACATTGCCCCAAATAAGGGTCAATCTTTTGAAAACATTGAATTGATTTTTCCGTCAATTCTTTGCCATCACTAAATGCCTTTAATGGCTCTCGACCTTCTGCGTCAACCGCTTTGTCCCACGGACGTAATTCGGCTACATTCAACTGTTTCTTTCGCTCATTGCTCAATTCATTTAAAATAGGCACTACCTCTGATTCAATTGCCTCATGAAAATTAAAACAATCATTGGGTGTATAGTCAAACCGACCATATGCCTTGAACATATAATCACGGAAGTTCTCAAAGCCCGCATTCGTTGCCACCTGATGGCGGATCTTAATGAGTTTGGAAAATAGTTCATCCAGAATCTCTTTATCCTGAAGTCTTCGAGCTGAAATTTTAAGATACACTTCTTCGCGTTTGGCACGATCAGTAGATTGCAAAATTACACCGGCCTGTTGCAGTGTCATTTCTTGTCCATTCAATTCTACCATCATAGCTCCCGAGATGGAAGCATACTTTTGTGTCTCCGTGGTAATCTCCGTCATCAACGGAATATTTTCTTCCTTGAAAATCTCGACTTCCTTTTTCAGGTTTCGGATCATCATGTTGTAGCCTGATTCACCTTCTAACGATGAAAGAAACTTACAATCCAGTACTTTTTTATTAAGAAGATCAGAGTAGGGGGCAATTTCCGGTTGAATTTGTTGCACAAAATCCTGATAGCTTTTGCTGTATTCCTGATTGTCGGTATAACATGTCATTCGGATATAACGCCAGCCCATGTCTTCACTAATCACAGATTCCAATTCGCTGCGGTTATGTAGCCACTCTTTTAAACTTTGTACATTATTGATAGGCCGCTCAACCAATTGGTCAAAATAAGGCTTAAGTTGGCTCCAATCTTTAACGGTAAAATCTTCCGAGAGAAACTTTCTGGCAGATCGCTTGGGTATTTCAATCACAATGCTCATGTTTACGTTCTCTTTTTTTCAAATAAAGTTTAAATTTAGCAACCCAAGGTCAAATGTCTCGCACAATGAAAAAAATATCTTTTATCTTCTTACTTTTTACTGCTGCCTGCGGCAAAAAAGAAACTGCGTTAACCATCTCTATCGATCGGCTAGATCCGGCAATTGATTCGGTGATCTCTAATGAAATCAGCGTTGATGTCATTGGCACGGGCTACAAATGGAGCGAAGGTCCCCTTTGGATAGAATCCGAAAAAATGCTCTTGTTTACCGATGTGCCTACCAACACCATCTACAAATGGACTGCGGAAAAAGGAGCTGAAGTTTACCTCACTCCATCCGGTTACACTGGCACGATACCCCGTGCGGGCGAGCCAGGTGCTAATGGCTTAGCCTTGGATGATGAAGGTAATTTAATCCTGTGCCAACATGGAGACAGAAGAATCGCTATGATGAATACGCCTGTTGGCAAACCTTCCGCTGACTTCACTACCCTTTCAGATAAATACCATGGCAAGCGCCTCAATAGCCCCAATGACGTAGTATTTAATAACTATGATTTTTATTTTACTGATCCTCCTTATGGTTTAATCAAAAATATGCAAGATTCTTCCAAAGAAATTCCCTTTCAAGGTGTTTACCGCATCACTTCCAAAGGAGAAACGGTTTTACTGATCGATTCTATCTCTCGACCCAATGGCCTGGCCTTCTCTTCTGATGGTAAAAAACTTTATGTAGCAAGCTCGGATCCAGACAAAGCAAGGTGGTATCAATATGAAATGAACGATTCGATGCAAATCGTTTCAGGTAAAATATTGCATGATGCCACCGAACAAGCCAAAACTGAAAAAGGATTGCCCGATGGATTGAAAGTAGACCACAAAGGAAATATTTTCGGAACTGGTCCAGGAGGTATTTGGATTTTCAACCCGACAGGAAAACTAATTGGCAAAATAAAATTAATGGAGCCAGCTTCCAATTGCGGCCTATCTGCAGATGAAAAATCACTATTTGTTACTAATAATATGAACGTAATAAAAATCCAATTGCGGAAGTAATGGGGTTGCTCATCAATATTTTAGGTTGGATCGGCTCTGTGTTGGTAATTGGTGCTTACGGATTAAACAGCTATCAAAAAATAAGTTCCTCTTCTCATGCTTTTCAACTCATGAATTTGGTAGGAGGTGCTTTATTAATTATAAATAGTGTTTACAAAGAAGCCTACCCGTTCACCTTCATCAATTCTGTTTGGGTGGTGATTGCGTTGACATCTTTAATTCGAAGCAAGAAATCTTAAATCACCAAATTCATGCTTTTAAAGAATGCAAACTATCCTGTCACCATTACAGTTATACTCATAGGCCTAGCCTCTTGTCAGAAAACCGGAGAAGAGAAATTAAACAACGAGTTATCTAATTTATTTGATCAAGAGTTTAAGGCTGATGAACCCGGAGGCGCGGTATCACTAATGAAAGAAGAAGAAATCATATTCTCAAAAGGATATGGTTTGGCTGATCTGAGAACCAAAGAAAAGATAACCCCCAAAACCCTTTTCAATACAGGATCCATTTCTAAAACTTTTGTTTCTAACACCATTCTTTCATTAGCCGAAGAAAATAAACTTTCAGTATTGGATAGTTTAGAAAAATATTTTCCTGATTTTAAGAATAAAGGAATCGCACGAAAAGTAAGAATCCATCACTTGCTAACCCATACCTCTGGATTGCTAGATAATCGCAGAAATTTCCTGGATAGTATTGCCTTACTTACCGCAAAAGACGAAGAAAACTTTGCACCCATCAAACAAAATGATTCACTCTTGTTCGAACCCGGTTCGCATTATGATTATTCCAACCCAGCCTTTAACGGACTAGCTCTTATTATTGAAAAAGTAACTGGTAAAAAATGGCAAGAGGTTGTGACAGAAAGATTTTTTTTGCCGTCCGGAATGAGTAACAGTAAAATTACAGATGGCCCCTATCCGCAAGAAGGAGTTGCACATGGGTACCTGAAAGCAAAAGGTCAATTCATTGAAAAAGATTATGGAGAAGAACCTACGTTTGCAGCAGCTGGTAATGGTGGCGTGTGGAGTTCTACAGAGGAGTTAGCCAAGTATGAGATAGCACTGCGCAAAGCACTCTTTTTGAAAAAGGAAACGATTGAACGATCCAGAACTATATCCTCTTATCCAAATTGGAAAGACACTGCACAGCCTTTCATTGGATATAGTTGGTTTATCAGCAAACCACCAGACTCCATAAAAATAGTTTCCCATACGGGTACACAAGGCGGATTTTATGCCGACTATGTAAGCATACCTGAAAAAAAAATGCTTTACGTGATCTTGTCCAACCGTCCTTTTCCCAGAGAACAATTCAGAGAAAAGGTTATGACGATCTGGAAAGAAAATAATTGGTTAGACTAAAATTGAAAAAGTGAATTTTTGAGGGGATGGAGTTTGATAGAAAATAGTTTCCTTTTTGGGAACCGTTTTCTATCTTTGCCATAGTGAAGAGAATCCTAGCTAAAAGCACTTTGCGAATATTTTGGGAAAAGCATCCCGATTGTGAGCAAAACCTTAAGACTTGGTATAAGACGGCAAGTGAATTTGATTGGAAATCACAAGCTGATGTGAAGAAGAGTTATGGAAACGCCAGTATTGTGGCCAACAACAGAATTGTTTTCAACATCAAGGGAAATAGCTACAGGCTGGTTGTAAAATTCAATTTTGAGCGCGGCTGGGCATTCATACGTTTCGTTGGTACTCATAAAGAATACGATAAGATAGACGTTAAAACGATTTAGAATATGATAAAACCAATAAAAAATAAAAAGGAATACACGGGAGCTTTAAAAAGATTTGATAAAATTTTCGATGCCCCTGCTCACTCTAAAGAAGGAGATGAAGCCGAGGTGCTATCCATTCTAATTGAAAGCTATGAAAATGAAAAATACCCGATCGGTGAACCTGATCCGGTGGAGGCAATTAAAATCCGAATGGAAGATATGGGTATTAAACAATCCGACTTAATAGGAATTATTGGTGGGAAGGGAAAGGTTTCTGAAGTGCTCAATAGAAAAAGAAAACTAAGCCTCACGATGATTAGAAACTTGAATAAAATATTGAACATTTCACCTTCGATATTAATTCAAGACTATAAGCTTTCGGCCTAGCCAATCACAATCACAACATCATCACTCATGGGATGACCAACGCAAGTAAGCACATAGCCTTCTTCACGTTCGCTTTTAGAGAGGCCTTCTTCTTCATCTAACCTTACCTGCCCGGATATTGCTTTTCCGCGGCAAGCGGTACACAAACCACTTTGGCAAGAATAAGGAAGATCAATGCCCTGATCTAAAGCAGTCTCTAAAATAGCGCGATTATGTTCTACCATAATCTTGTACTCCTGGCCATCATAGCGAATAGTAACTTCGCGTGCTTTCTTATCTGAACCTACTTTCGAATCCTCCTTCTTAGGTTTGTCGATAACGCCTGCAACAAAACTCTCTTTGAAGATTTTCTCTTTCGGGATTTGATGTTCGGCCAACAACGTGTCCACATTCTTCATCATCCCCTCGGGGCCACACATCAAATAAGTAGTTTTTTCCAACCCCCAGTTAGGAATGCGTTCAAAAAGTTTGGTCAACATATCCTTGTTTAGTAACCCTGAGTAGCCTTGCCAATTCATCGGGGCATTATCCAAAATATGAATCACATGCAACCTTCCTTCGTAAGTGGTTTGTAGTTTATCAAATTGATTTTTAAAGATAATGCTATCAATATCGCGGTTGCAATAAATAAGGGAACAAATACTATCAGGCTCCTGCGTCAACAGTGATTTTATGATGGACAACATCGGGGTGATACCTGACCCTCCGGCAAACATGATCAAATGCCTTTTGTTTTCTTTATTAAACTCAGTAGTAAAATGACCCATCGGGTCCATCACTTTGAGTGTAGCACCTGCCTTTAAATGATCTGGGAGCCAATTGGACATTAAGCCCTTATCAACCCGCTTAACACTTACAATCAAATCCTTATCTACAAAGGGTGAACTGCAAAGCGAATATGCCCTCCGAACTTCTTTACCATCTAACATAGTGATCAACGTTAGAAATTGACCCGACTTATATAACAGATTACCCGATGTCGGTTGTTCAAAGGCAATCGAGATGGCATCTTTTGTCTCAGCAATAATTTCCTTCACCATCAAATCATGATACCGTGGGCCACTGGGTTCCTCTTTCTTCGCACTTTTCTTAAATAAACCGAACGCCATAAAATTATTGGTTAACCCCTGCAAATTTAAGGAATAGACATCAAGTAACTAGCCATTAATAACTTGTTTCAAGCAATAACAGGTACTCGCTATACCCAATCACAGTCGAAACTATTAATGCCGAAAGCACGGAAAAGTTTACTGAAATATTAAAGATTTAGCCAATAGGTGAATTTTAGCACCAATGCCTGAATATTAGCACGTGCATCGGCAGGGAATTGATTCTCGACATGGCTATAAACCAGAAAAAAATCAGAGGCAGGTCTAAATCGCCATTGAAGGCGGGCGTTCAGGTTATAACTATCAAACCGAGTGTTGTATTGAACTACGGAGGTTAAGAACAATTTCGTGGAGAAAGTAAGATCTAACCGTGGCCGAACTAAACTACCCTCGCCTTAAAGGCGAGGGGTTGTGTTTCGGCTAAAAGCCGACTGAAGTAATGAATAGCCTCGGTTCACAAGCGGGAGAAAATCAG
>JAYVPS010000138.1:0-24693 GCA_043757225.1 Cytophagales bacterium
TATCAAAGAACACAATCTGAAAGCAAATCACAACAATGTTCGTCCACATCTGGTCGCTGATGTTTCTGTATGCAATCTATCAAAGAACACAATCTGAAAGCAAATCACAACATAACTAAAAAAATGTTAGAGAGCAAATTTTCTGTATGCAATCTATCAAAGAACACAATCTGAAAGCAAATCACAACTTACTCTCTTTACTTAAACGATGGACATTATCTGTATGCAATCTATCAAAGAACACAATCTGAAAGCAAATCACAACACGTGTAGAGATAGAAAAAATAATAAACAGTCTGTATGCAATCTATCAAAGAACACAATCTGAAAGCAAATCACAACAGGCCGCTCCGCCATCACTAGCCACCGGTGTCTGTATGCAATCTATCAAAGAACACAATCTGAAAGCAAATCACAACTAGGATATTGCATCATTGTTATTGATCTCTTCTGTCTGCAATCTATCAAAGAACACAATCTGAAAGCAAATCACAACCACCCTTTCTATCATTTGAATGAAAGTAGATCTGTCTGCAATCTATCAAAGAACACAATCTGAAAGCAAATCACAACCAGAACTGTCATCTGTGCTGCAACTTGATCTCTGTCTGCAATCTATCAAAGAACACAATCTGAAAGCAAATCACAACTTTGGAATTGCGATCTGCTTGCCTTGTAGCTCTGTCTGCAATCTATCAGAGAACACAATCTGAAAGCATCACAACATTGCCTGCTCAATATCGCTAATCACATCTTTCATATTTTCCAATCCAACAGAAATACGGATCAAGCCGGGTGTAATGCCCACCGCAGAACGCTCAGCATCGGTTAGTTTAGAATGAGTGGTGGAGGCAGGGTGCGTGGCAATGGTGCGCGTGTCACCCAAGTTGGCAGAATGCGAAATCATTTTCAAGGCATTCAAAAAAATTCTTCCACGCTCAATGCCTCCCTTAATTTCAAATGTCACTACTCCCCCACCTAATCGCATTTGCTTTTTAGCAAGCGCATAGTTGGGGTGCGAAGACAGGAACGGGTATTTTACAAATTCCACGTTTGGGTTACTTTCTAAATAAGTGGCAAGGGTCATTGCATTCTCACAATGCTTTTCCATCCGAACTGCCAGCGTTTCTAAGCTCTTGGATAATACCCATGCATTGAATGGAGACATGGATGGCCCTGTATGTCTGGCAAAAAATCTGATTTCCTTAATCAATTCCTTCGTACCTAAAATAGCTCCACCGATTACACGGCCTTGCCCATCAATAAATTTAGTGGCCGAATGGGTAACAATATGAGCTCCCCACTTAGCAGGGTTTTGTAAATAGGGCGTGGCAAAACAATTATCAACATTCAAAATCAGCTTGTGCTTATTGGCCAATTTACCCAGCCATTCTAAATCAAGGATATCCAAGGCAGGATTAGAAGGAGTCTCCACAAAAATCATTTTCGTGTTCGGCTGAATCTTACTTTCCCATAAGCTGGTATCGTTAACATCAACATAAGTATGCGAGATGTTAAATCGAGGAAACAATACATTCAAAATCTGATGCGTTGAACCAAACACTGAGCGCGAGGCAAGCACGTGGTCTCCTGATTTTAACAATGCAGCCATACTGCAATACATGGCCGCCATGCCTGAGGCCGTGGCAATGCCATCTTCAGTCCCTTCCAGTAAACACAACTTATCTATAAGCTCTGTATTGTTGGGATTCGAAAATCTCGTGTAGATATTGCCCGAGATTTCATCAGCAAATAGGGCGCGAGCCTGTTCCGCATCTTCAAAGGCAAAACTCGAGGTTAAATATAACGGTACCGAATGCTCACGAAAAGAAGATCGTTCCGCTTGGGTGCGCACAGCATTCGTTTCAAAATTTCCTTTTCCTTCCATGTTTTATTAATTGATTACTTCTACGGTGTAGGTAATTACCGCATTCTTCTCTAAGGTTTTCGCTACAGAGCAATATTTTCCTACCGACAAAGCTACCGCTTTTTCTGCTTTGTCCTTGTCAATATTACCATACAATCGAAAATGTGCATGTACTTCATTATATAGCGAAGGTGTTTTATCCTTTTCTCGTTCACCCGTGACCGTAATTTTAATATCTTTCAACTCTTCGCGCTGCTTGCGCAAAATACCTATAACATCTATCGCGCTACAACCACCCATTGCGGCAAGAAGGACTTGCATCGGTCGCATGCCACGTTCATGCCCACCATCGGCTGGGGAGCCATCCATTACAATCTTATTGCCGGCCTCATTCACAGCTTCCATATTGAGGGAGTCATCAATTCGGTTTAATTCAATTTTTATCATAAGCCAACATTAAAATTAACAACTTCTACGGGCAGCCTGCTTAGTCTGACCTATCGGTGCGGGTTGAGGTCTCCACACCAAACTTCCTACAACCATGGCTATAAAACTAACCAAGGTAGCAGGCAACAAACTTGGCCAGTCTGTTTCCAGGCGCGCAAATATAATCCATGTTATTATACCCATCACCATTGCCAAAATGGCACCCATGCTGTTGGCCTTTTTCCAATACAAGCCTAATACTAATGGAGCAAACAGTGATACTAAACTTAATACGGATGACTCCCCCACAAGTTCATAAATATTTGAGCGCAGGCAAGCCATAATAGTTGCAATACCCGCAAAGACCAAAACAGAAAATCGGGTAATCATCAACAATTGGGCATCGCTTAATCTTTCTTTTGACAATGGTTTAATCAAATTCTCTGATAAGATTGCTGCCGGTGCGAGGATGGCAGAACTGGTGGTACTCATAATGGCTGAAAGCAGCGATCCAAAAAACAATATCTGAACAGGCAATGTAGCATACTGCAACACCATATTGGGCAATGCAAGCTGTGTATCGCCAAATGCAAGATGCGGGTATAAATGTTTTGCGCAAAGGCTGATGAACAACGGCAACATAGCGATGGATAGGTAAAGCCCAGCCGCGATGAAGCATGATCTTACTGCAATTTTTTGAGACCCTGATGACATCACCCGCTGGAAAACATCTTGTGAGGGAAGGGAACCTAAGCCCAACACCGACCACGCTGCCAGATAAAGCAAAACTTCTTTTAGTTCCCACTTAGGCAAAAATTGAAAGGTAGCGGGGTGCACTTCGCTCAACACATTACTCAAGCCCCCGGCCTGCTGTGCTAAAATAATGGCAAGCACTAGTAACCCAACAATAATAATTATACTTTGAATAAAATCAGTAATTGTGATCGCCCACATTCCTCCGATGTAGGTATAAAAAGTTACGACAATGGCGGAGATTACAACTCCTTCCCAAACGTCTAACCCAGTTACCACATTTAAGATTAAGCCCATGGCCACTAATTGCGCTGCAATATAACCCACATAAGGAGGTGCCAGAAAAACACTTGCAATCAGTTCAGTCCGCTTTCCATATCTTACTTTAAAAAAATCACCCAGAGTAAGCAAGTTCATTGAATATAATTTTCTTGCAAAGAATAGCCCAAATAATACTAAGCAAAGTGCTGCACCAAACGGATCTTCAATCACAGAATAAAGGCCTCCTTTTAAAAATTCAGAAGAAGCACCAAAAACGGTTTCGGAACCAAACCACGTAGCAAAAAGTGCTGAAGAGCTGAGAACGAGAGGCAAACTACGACCGGCCAACATGAAATCGCCTGAGGTTTTTATCTTGCGCGATGCCAAATACCCGATGAAGATCGTGAGCGCTAAATACGCAATGATAGAAGCTAGTAACAATTCAAGTTTTTAATAAAACCTAAATCTAAAAAAGAGATTGGTTATATCCAGCTTTACTTTTTCTTTCTCGCCTGAAAGGCACGAGAGATATTAAAACCAAAATGAATATCCCCGTTACTGAAGTTACCATCCGTTTCAGCCACAACGGCTCGATCAATCATGCCTTGGCTATTGGTAAACACCAGTTGAAAAACGTGACCACCAGTTTCTATCTCTAACCCAAATCCAAGAGAATTAAAATAAGGTGTGTTGATGGCAGGGTTAAGCCTATGAAAGTATTCACCGGTAATGGCCAGGCTGCGGGTAATTTTATACCTACCGCCAACTCCCAAAGCATAATCGTCATTGTTTTCGATTAATTTGTTTACCAAATTCCGATGAACAAAAACAGGCATCAATTGGGCAGATAATTTTGAGGAGAATTTTCTTGCAATGAGCACCTGAGCAACATAAGAAAGTCTATCCTCCATCTGAATAGCTGGATTCTCATTTGCACTTGGAGAGGTTTTTAGAGTGGTTGTTCCAATGGCCGTAATTGTCACCGGAAAATTACGAGCACCGCTACTTTGTCTTGCCACTTTATATCGCAGATAGGAATCAAATGTTTTATCATAAGAGCTGCGACCGATGGAGATACCCAACCGATCTGTAATTCCATACTCTAATCCAAGTCTAATATAGGCATTATCCAGCCCCCAAAGTGTATAGCCCCCAGTATTGATCTTTCCAAAACGGTGGGAGAAAATAAATTCTAGCTCTCCTTTTCCTTTTGTCTCCACCGTCTGACTATTGATGATTCTTGTACCTTTAAAAGTCTGGCCCGCATAAACAATTTCAGGCTTGGTACTTTGTTCCAGTTCCTTCATCAAATCATCTTGAGCCAGAAGGCCTGTGCTTATTATTAGAAATCCAAGAATGATAATATTTTTCATAAAGGCTTATAGGTGAATTCAATTTTTACTTCTACTTGTTCGGCAATATTTTTCCATAGCAGCTGAGGGATTTTAATATTATAATCCTTCAATTTCACTATAAAGGTTGACTTCATGAAAATCTTGCCGTCAGAAATATTAACCATACCAACTGTATCAACCTCATTTGTTACTCCATGGATGGTTAACTTTCCTTTCGCATTGGCGACTTGCTCGCCTTTTATTCCTTCCTTGTACCCGGTGATTTTTCCCTGAAAAGTAGCCTTAGGGAATTTCTCGCTCTCAATGTATTTTTCATTAAAGTGCTCTTTCATTAATGACTTCTCAAATTCAAAATCCTTCATAGGGATTGCATACACTATTTCACCAGTGGTCACATTAAAAATGCTAACTGCTTTTGCATTAGTTGCTGCTATATCTTCAATAGAGGCTTTGGAGAAAAAAGTTATTGTGGATTTTTCAGTTGCATATTTTTGAGCTATTGATGTTATGCTGCAAAAAATCCAGGCGGCTAATAATATTATTTTTTTCATACGTTTTTAATTGTCTAAAGCTCCATCATCTACCCAACAAGTAATCTGATCAATCTGTATTTGTGTAAGAGGCGCGCCTGGCGGCATACTTTTATCAATTGTTCGCGCCTTAATGTTAGCTGCATTGCTCTTTGTAGTGGCATAGCCACGCCAATCACGCGAAGCGCCCAAATCGCCATTGTGGCAACCCGCAACATTACAACTTTTATCCAATATTGGTTTGATCATAGATGCGTAACTAATTCCTGAATTTGCTCGTGGCACGGTTATACTTAATACTTTGGGGCACCCTACAGTATCCTTGACAGTAATTTTATAAACACCGGGTATTAAATCTTTGAATGTTGATTTCGCACCGAAGGCATCCTCTTTAAATTGAAACTGATAGGGCGGCTTGCCAAGCGAAGCAGTAACACTAATGGAGCCATTGCCATTGTTGCTAGAACAATTAGAATCAGGAGTAACCTTAAAAGATGCTGTTAAGGTAGAATTAGGGGCGATCAGCTCTACTTGTACAGGCACCAAAGATGAACACCCTTTTGAACCCTTGGCAATTAGTGAGTATAGCCCGGGGCCAAGGTTTGAAAAAACATTGCTCGACTGGAAATTGCCACCATTAATACTAAATGCATAGGGAGGTTCTCCGCCCGTTGCCGAAACCGTTATGCTCCCATCAATGGCGTTGCATAAGGATGGGTCGACTTTTCCATCTACTTGAACACCTAAATCCGTTTTGGAACAGTCTACCAATTTAGAAATATCGTTGTAGGCACAAGAGGAAGGTAATAAGGCTATTACCCAAAATGAGATCAGGTAGAGTAAGTATCGACTTTTCATGCGTTAGTAATTATAAGTTAAGTTACATAGAATAACCATATCAATTAACATTCCTTTGGTTTACTATTTCAAAGGTGATAATTTATATCATACAATACCAACTTAATACATTCACAAAGACAGCTCCGGGACACACTTCCTTTAAGCCAATCTTGTATTGAAATTAAACACTTTATATTCTTATCTCAATACCTGAAGGCTAGTTTTTAAAGAAATAAAAAGTACCTAAGGCTGGTACTTGGGATATTATCAGTTTTGAGGAGCGCCATCATCTACCCAACATGCAATCAAATTTATCTGCGATTGGGTAAGAGTTCTGCCAAGAGGCATGCTTTTGTCACTTGTGCGGATTTTAATGTTGCTCGAGTGATCTTTTACGTTTTGATAGGTAGTCCAATTTCTAACCCCCGAGTTGGCATCGTGACAGTTGATCAAGTTACAATTGGTTGTGATAATTGGTGCTATGTCATTGAGGTAACTTGTTCCTGTATCTCCATGCGAAACAATAGCACTAACTGTTTTAATACATTCATTCGCATCTTTGATCAATATTGAATAAGTGCCTTCCTTCAAATTAGTAAATACATTACTAGTAACGAATCCGCTTATGCCCAAAAGAAAAGCATAAGGAGCAGCACCTCCTGTTGGGCTTACCGTTATCGAACCATTAGGGTTATTGCACTGATTATTTTTAACCGTAACGATCGTGGCATCTACTGTGGAATTTGCAGAGGCAATATCAATTTCCACCGATGCTTCGCAACCATTTGCATCTTTGACCCCAACTGTATATCGGCCCGAGCTTAAATTAACAAACTCATTGCTAGGTTGACTTTTCCCTCCATTCAAATTATAATTATATGGCTCTTTACCACCGGCAGCTGAAACGCCCAGTTTGCCATCCATCGACTGGCAGCCAGCAGTATTTGTTTTTGTAAGTAATGAAATGGTGAGGCCATTCACTGAACAATCTACTTTTTTATCGACAACGCTTTTAGAACAAGAGATCAGGAAAACCAACCAAGCCAATAAAAAATGTACACTGTGCTTTGATACCATAAGCGTGAAGATATTAAAACTGTTATAAAAAGAAAATCCCCCAAAGGCATTTAGATGGGTTTATAGCCCTATTGATTTACGCTAAAAATACCCTTTTTCTATTTTACCCCAAAATCACTAACTCATTTTACCCCAAAAACCAATTGCTCATCATCTACCAATGAGTGAAAAGCATGATCCAATCTGAAAAAAAATATGGAAAAAAATTTGACCACTTTTCTTAAAGAAAGAGCAGTATTCTCAATCGGTTTTTTGTAACTGTGCTTTTGGCAAACATTCTAAATTTTGGGAAAAATTTGAAAGCGAATCGCCACTCCCGCCCAGTATCATGGCGGGGAGAATTATTATCGTGGTGAAGGATTCCGCAATTGGATAGTCGAGTTCCTAAACAAACATCTTTACCTTTCTCACTGTATTGATTGACCTACCAGTAATCTCAGATACTCTTTTTAATGGAAGCTCCGTGCTTTTCAGAAGATCAACTACGTCCCTGTACTTCGTTATCAATTTCTCTTTCGAACTTCTGCTACCAGCAGCCCTGCCTGTATACTTGCCTCTGAGCTTTGCTATTGCTATTCCTTGCAATTGCCTTTCCTTGCGCAAGCCATTCTCCATTTCCGCACCCATCGCCAGCATTTGAATTAACATCCTCACCATTGGGTTCTCTCTACCATCGGCTTCTAATGATGTCATATTGAATTGTTGGACATAGAGCGCAATTCCGTTTTGGTGCAGGATGTCGATGGACGAAAGTATATCCAATACCCGCCTCCCAACTCTGTCGATGCTGCTTACCAAGATCATTTTGATGCCGTTTTCCTTGGTGTAAGCAACCATGCTCCTAAACTCTTTGCGGTCATCGGTCTTGATTGTGCCACTAATCTTCTCCGCAAAGACTCTTTTAATCGTCCAGCCTTTTTCCTTTGCTATGGCTTCAAGGTTTGTTCGCTGGCGATAGTGATCTTGGGACTCAGAACTACAACGAAGATAGGCTACACAATTCATAGTATCATTTTTAGGATGGCTCTAAACATAATACGTAACCATTGATATTTAGTTGTTTAGAAGCCTCAAGTTGCATGGAAATGTTTCATGTCCAAGTATACCCCAAAGTTGATTGTATTCACACGTGATACTCGACATTGCGGAGGCAAGATTGAAAAATCATTACGATTGAAAATAATTTTCCGCTGCTCAATCGGATCATGTTGCGGCTACATTTGATTGGTTTAAGCAGTCTGATGTCAATTATAGCCAGTAACTTCCACATCCTTTCGTAAGTTTCCAGTCCAAACGATTTATGAGAGCTTTTTCATTTGAAGGTTGGAGGTTTTAAACTCTCTTACTTTTTTTGAGTTTGATGCGTATTTATGCAAGAAAGGTGTACAAAATGAACCCACAGGATGTACAGTAAATCATTTAAAACTGAACATTAAAAAATGCAAAAGGCAAATCATTTAGAACTAAAGTTGAAACCACACAAAAGAATTAACCTTAGAATTGATCCTGAAATGGCTGAGAATCTAAATCAGCTTCGTTTTCAATCAAGGCTTACTCGAAGTGCTCTTATAAGAATCGGGATACGTAACTTGATGGATGAAGTTAAGCAATTCGGAAAGGTGGAATTAGGCGTAGACCCTTTATAAAATTCGGCTAATCATTCAGGCTAAAATCAATCATCATGTCCATATCAACCTCGTATATTAGTCCAGCAAGATTCGCCTTGACTTGAAACACGTGCGTGATGTTGTGGTACTGGAATTTATACAAGTATTCGTATTCGCTGTAATCCAAGGCTAAAGCAATAAAGCTTCCGTCCAGAAATATTGCTTTGCAAATACCATCCTCAAATCCGATGTGCTTCAATGCACGATCCAATGGCAACGAATTAGATAAGTATATGGGCGTAAGGGTCAATTCTGAAAAGCTCACTTTGTACTTTCCTGCTAAATCTTTTGGGAATGGTTTTATCTCTCTGTTCATGGATGGAGGTTTGCTATAAATACTTAACACCCTGTTGACAAGCCCTCACTTCTCACCAAATATCCTTCCGATTCCTTTGTAATTACAATTCCTTCAAGAATAATATTTGGATGAATCATTACCTCAGCCAGTCAATAAAAATTAATCTACTTTTTTCACTGTTGCGGGAATCTTCTTACTCTCATTGGTGTATTTATCCATAGAATCTGCAAACGCTTCTACGTTATTCCTACTGGTGGTGGTGCAACGCTGCCAGTAGTTCTTAACTGAAAAACTTAGAAAGTTGACCAGATGATAACGAAGAAGCAGTCAGGAGCGATTTTCTGAATAAGTTGCCAGTAGCCGAAAAGTACTGGATCCTTTGGGATTCATTCACACCTATAGTTTAAGGAATACAATAAAGTATTATTATCCTGCTTTGACTGGCATTAAGGATGACGATACTAATGCAGTTTATCACTTCATGCTTTTGCTGAAAAGTATCCAGTCCTATAATAACACCACAGGCAAGATAAACCCATTCAATTTTTTCAATAAATCCGACAAAAAAAGGATTGCTACGCTGGCAGGAATTCCCAATACTCGCTTCAACTCATTGCTACAGAAATGTATTTTTCGTGGGTGGGTAACGCCACATGAGTTGACATATAGTTTTATTTCGATCGACCGAATAAACAAATCACTTTACTTTAAACCAACAACACACGCAGAAAAAAGAGAATACTACCCCTACACAAGGCTGATTAATGTCAAGGATATTGATCTGCAAGCGCACAAAATCTATGAACTGATAAAACAGTCATCCAAAAGATTCAAACAAGTTGCTACGACTCCGCATAATAAAAGCCGAATTACAAGTTCAGCAAACAAAAAATTCATTGCTGATTCACATCGTTCAAAAAATACAGGTAAGGTTAAGTCCAAAGAAATGTTTGCAATAAGTATGGATACGTTGGAAGCCAGTTCAGGTTTTAGCAAAAACAAAATCCAGTTGCTTATAAAAAAAATGCAGCTACAAGGTTTAGAAGTTATCAAAGATAAATCTGCATTTAATCGTTATCGAAAAAGACATTGTAATAAGTACAACGTCAACCAGCAATTAGTGTTCGTAGATGGTACTTATGAGAAACTGAAATTACAGTTCAATCCTGTCATTGTAAAACCTGTTATCAAATTTTCAGAAGTTGAAAACAAATTCAATGCATCAGTGAACATCACAAGTAACCGTATTGATTTAATCAACGCTGGAATACTATCCAGAAACTATTTAAAGTTTACGAAGAAAGGGTTGTTGGTGAAAATACCAAAGAAAGCTTGGGGAAATGTTATAATCGGTATATTAAGTGATGAAGGTTTGAGGAATGAATTTCTCAAACATTTCAGTACTACCAACATTAAGGTTATTCAAGTAGAAAAAAATGCGATGTTTCCTCAAATCCTTATCGGCACTGATAGGTTTGGTAAGGTATCATAACCAAAGTTGAACTGGTTTCTGCATGTGGTAATTACAGTCATCAGCGTATCGTTGGTTATTATGAAGCAATTAGAGAACACCAAGAGAATTACTTTGATGAGCAGAAGTTACGTGAACCATGTATATAAAGGCTATTAATCTTGTATGCTTTTAAGAAAGAACTAATTATTTAAACACGGAGTAATTGCCATCAGAATCTTCCCAACCTACCTTATAATTCGGCATAGGATCAAAAGTCAACCATACCTTTTTTCCATTACTCATGTTAAAGGTGATTTTTTTCGCCTGAATGTCAAATGAAACTAATTTATTATCAACGGATGGCGTTGGTTGAAATGAATCCCATTCGATAGGGAAATATCCAGCCTTATTCACTGTTCTAAATAAAAAAAATATCGGATAATGAACATTACCAGTTTGCCCCGTAACCTTAACTCTATAGGTAGTAAACAAAACAAAATAGGTAGAGTTAATCGGAATCATTTGCGCACTACCCCCAATTTCTTTTGAAAAAAGTGATAACTCAACTTCCAACAGTCCTCCTGCCGATGTAGAAATGAACATTGGATTTGGGGTAGCCAAAACCCAATCATTATTAGCTTCTTTTACATATAGCTGAACTCCACGAGTCAAACAAGCATTTCTACTGTTTCCATCGGGTGATACGAACTCAAATTCTTCCTTAGGCAAGAAAACATGTCGAGGCGCATAGGTCTTTCCATTAAAAGTAAATGAGATTAAATTTTTGTTCTCAAAAACATTCTCAAAATCAGTCATTGATCCTGTTCCTTGAGCAAAAAGCATTTTTGAAGAAAGAATAAAAGATAGAAACACCAATTGATGCAGGTTTGATTTATTCATAATCATAATTTTGAAGAAACTCCTCTATTACTTTTGTTTTCCTATGTATGAGCAAGAAGGGCACTTGTAAGGGTATTGTATTTTGTAATGGATGCTTCTTGATGGGCAGTTTGCTATATCAGAACCATTTTTATTGAACATCTTATCAAGTTTGTTCAATGGGTCTTTCTTTTTTGCTTTAACATCCGTTCCTATTTTATCTTCACGATTAGAAATATTTATTTTCCAAATATGCCTGACACCATTACTATTGCAAACGTAAACTATCAGGATTACAATTGAGGCGACTTTGATTACCGTGAAAAGTGGGCTAATCACTTTCTGAGCGTCTGTTTTATTAATGTTTCTAAATATCAGATACAATGAAAAAGTACATAAGATAAACCCAATAAGGTTTGAAATCACGAATACTACATATAACAATGATCCGAGCGAGAGGATTAATAACCATTGATTGTTGTTTGTTCTTCTTTTATTAATATAGATGGAGAGAAAAATTATAAATGCACCAATACCAATTAGTATTGACAGGTTTGAGAGGAAAATTAATATCTCTTCATTTGATTGAGCGATTTCATTTTCGGTTAACATGAATTTTGAATTGTTAATGTTGATATTGATTTCTCTCCACCTTAGAAAGTTGATACCATTTAATTATGCTTATAGTTTTATCAATTACACCGGGGTATTCGTTTCTTAGCTTCGGATCGCTCATATCAAAACCTGCCATATCTGGCGTGTTCCAAAACCCAACCAGTTTTCCAATTTCATAGTTTCCTTCAAGGACTATATGTTTTTCCAGATCAACAAACTTGCATGATCCATTTGGTCTATTGTTCTCAAAACTCTTTACAGAAAAAATTTCTCCGTTTGGATGAAGATGCGTTTCTAAAAGAGTAATCGAATTGTTAATTGATCTTTCGACCGCAACCAATTCTGTACCTGCAAAATATTTTCTTTGAATTCCAGTCTTGATATTATTCGGCTCCCAATCTCTTGCAAAATCAATTATTGGAGCTTCATAGTCCAACGTGAAAGTATAGTTACTGTTTTGACTGTAAGGAATTAGTTCGTGATTGTAAATAAAATCTCGAAATTTCTTATTTAACAAATCTACAGATACGTTGTCGTCTTCAAAAAGTGAGTAATCATTTTCGGTTGAACCTAAATTACTTTTTTGACCATTCTGATTTTCTTGAGTACTACGTTCATAGTCCGCTTCGCTTTCTTCAACAGAGGGAGATGTACCCGTTGCATGTTGTTCTGAATTAGTGCCCTTTGATGCGTTGAGAAAATCCTTTCGCACTGATTGCTCAACATAGCGATTATAGAAATTAATTCCAGCTATAAGGAGTATCAATGCCACTGTGAGACCGAGCCACATTTTCCATTTTGCTATTTTCTTTTTTCCCTCCTTCATACGAAAAGGTTTTTCTGATTTAATCACAAATAACACCGCATCCACGATGTGGTGTTAGATAACTTGTGCCAGTAAGCCGAAACGCTGAAAAAGTAATAGCAATGTTTTTTCCTTTAACGCCAACGCCATCCCACGTTGCTTCGTAGGCAAATTCGTTTCCAGCACAACCAAATCCATTGAAATGCTCAAATGTTTCAATAGCCTTACCAAATTCAGCCTCGACTTCATCATAAGAGACATCTTTAAATGCTTCCAACATTTCTTCGCAGTTTTCAAATTGTTTTTTCTTCCAAGTAGAACATGATAAGAGCATCATGGAAGCCAATATTATGAGTAGATGAATGAGTTTTTTCATTTTAAATTTTTGTTGAATGAAATCCTCTTGATACTTTTTCAGTGCATCTTGATGAAACTAACTCACTTGCAATTGCTGTAACTAATCACCCCACTGAAACTGCCTCCACCGTTCCTTTCTTTTATTGTTATGAGTATTGGAAACCCAGAGTTATTATACGAGTAGCTGTAGACATCCGTGCCGTTATCTGGTTGATAACTGGATTTACTATACGTAACTGTCAATGGATTATTCTTACTAATTGTCCATTGAGATGGAAATGATTGATCATAGGATTTAATCTTTTGCAAATGATTATTTGCATCGTAAAAGAAATTGTTTCCATTCTTGAATGCGCTCCCTGACAAACTGTAGATCGAATCAATTAAACAAGAGGGTTTATAACCTGCCGGAGTAAGAGACAGACCTGTGGGAGTCGAATCAGAAGATTTAGAACAGTTTGTTGCAGTAGTTGCTATGACTGCGAACACAAACGATATGATTGTCTTCGCAAATAGCGGTTGCCTTAATAAGGCAAAGATTCGATCAGGTATAAATAGATATTTCATTGTTGCTTGATGTAAATTTTTCTTGAAATTGATCTACTTAACTATAGATGGTTTCAAATCTAAGTGAGCATTGTATGAACCATATGGCTCTAAAAGAGATGCGTATTTCGTTACCTGACTATCGAACCTCACCCATACTTCATAAGTAACGTCACTTGTCGGTAGGCTAACATTGCTTGTAGCGTATTGACTTATGCCATCGTACTGAACTGCTTTACCAAACTTCCCATTTACCCAAATTGGGTTGTTTACTAAATTCCCCATGTTGGAGTTATCCGTATTTTGAAAGGTGCTGCCGCTTCCCTCGTCAAATCGCCACAACATAAAAGTGGATGCGTCCTTCGAAAATTGTTGATTGGATGTCCAATAATTATTTATTTCAGTAGCAGAGCGAACGACATTTGAAACCCTTATTTCGTCAACTGATGCTTTAAGATAATTGCCCCAATTTGTGTAGTAACCTGCTGCGATGTTAAGTGTAGAATGATTGTAAGCAACGTTGTCGAAGGTATTTCCTTGGTAAGCTAAGTTCCCGTTGATATATATACTCCCTACGTTTGCTGATGATTTCGTTACAGCAATGTAGTACCAGTTTGCAGTGTTGAAGGCATAGATCAATGAATCTGTCGCAGTACCACCACGTGCCCAAATTACACGAGTATATTGCGTTGGTATGTAAGTGAATGCTGAGGAACTGGTAGCGGTCTGCCCATTAACAGTGACCGTGATAGTTCCCGTTGTTGCACCAGTTGGTACGGTCGTGGTCAGGCTGGTGGCTGTCGCCTGAGTCACCACTGCAGCAGTTCCATTGAACTTGACAGTATTATTTGCAGGGGTTGAGTCAAAGTTATTACCGCTAATAACTACAGTTGCTCCCATTTGCGCACTTGTCGGTGAAAAGTTAATGATGGCGGGAGGTTGAAGGATTGTAAACGCTAAGGAACTGGTTGCAGTCTGTCCGTTAACTGTGACTGTTATTGCACCCGTTGTCGCACCAGTTGGCACTGCCGTAGTCAGGCTTGTAGCTGTCGCCTGAGTCACCACTGCAGCAGTTCCATTGAACTTAACAGTATTGTTTGCAGGGGTCGGGTCAAAGTTATTACCGTTAATAACCACAGTTGCACCGATTTGCGCACTTATTGGTGAAAAATTGGTGATAGTAGGAGGTTGAAGGATTGTGAACACAGAGGAACTGGTTGCCGTCTGCCCGTTAACTGTAACTGTTATAGTACCCGTTGTCGCACCTGTTGGTACTGTTGTTGTGAGGCTTGTAACTGTCGCCTGTGTAACCACGGCAACAGTTCCATTGAATTTAACAATGTTATTACTTGGAGTCTTATCAAAGTTTTCCCCTGTAATGATTAAAGTTGAACCTATTATTCCCGATGTTGGGTTAATAGATGCTATGGTAGGTTTTAACGATTGATTCTCTTTTTGACAGGAAACCATTGCAAGGATTGCAATGACAAGAACTAATTGAACTTTGTTTTTCATGGATTTGGGGATTTATCTGTTTCGTAAACCCTAAAACCAAGAGGTAACTGATAATTCAAAAATATTTTTCAGTTACTTTCATTTTTCTCATTTTACTAACCGCTAAAGACAAATCGCATAACCGTGAACCTCGAAACCTCAGCGATCATTGAAGCCATTAAGGCAGGTAGTGAAAAGATATTGTTCAATATCTATGAAACTCACCGCAATGACTTTGTGGGTTGGGCAATCCATCATCATCAAGTAAGCGTGGAGGAAGCGAAGGACATCTTTCAGGAATCAGTGATCGCTCTTTACAAAAATGTGAAGGCTAATAAGCTGGAATCGCTTGAGGTCTCCATTAAAACCTACCTTTTCAGTATTGGTAAAAACATTATCCTGAATACCATCAAAAGAAGGAATATTGAAGTAAAAGTGTTTGAAAATTTCAATGCAAAAAGTGAAAACGGAATCCATGAGCATTATGAACACGAGCATTTGATCAGCCTCGTTAAAAGGCTTTATCGCTCAATGGGTTCTCCGTGTAAAGAAATCCTTGAGATGTTTTATGAAAAAGGGTTTGACATGGAGTCGATTGCCGTGCGAGTGGGATATAAAAATGCTGATGTAGCTAAAAAGAAAAAGTATGAGTGCCTGAACAATTTGGAAGGTAGAGTTGGCAGAACGAGGATAAAAGAAATGCTGAATTGAACACTTATATGGAAGAGTCGGAATTGATTGATAATTATTTACAAGGCAGGCTGAGCAAAGACGAGTTGGAGTTGATTAAAGCAAAACTCGCTACTGATGACGTTTTCAAAAGAAAGGTAATTCTACGAAGAGCGGTCATCGCAGGAATTAACGAAGCCTATGCAGACGAACTGAAAGAAAAATTAAGAGCGCATGATCGCTCGCTGGAAGCTAAAAAATTCACCGTTCAATTTTCATGGAAAATGGTAGCCGTATTCGCAGGATTATTAGTCATCGCATTAACAGTACTAGTTGGAAAGTACTACTTCAAAACTAAATCATTTGAAAAATATGACATTGCAGAAATCGGAATACCCAACCCTATGGGGGAACATGATGATTTACCTCTTTCAAATGCAATGAACCAATTTAAGTCGGGGGATTACAGAATTGCCTTGCAAAGTTTTAATGACTTGTTGTATGTAAAGCCAAACAATGACACTCTTTTCTATTATGCTGGCGTATCCGCATATAGATCGGGGGAAGTCAAAGAGTCAATTGAGTATTTTAAGAAAATTGCCCAAGGAAGTGAATATTATACGAGGGCAAATTATAGAATAGGTCTTTCCCTATGGAAGAATGAGCAAATTGATCTTGCCATTCCTTCCTTTATAAAGGCGACTCAAGACTCCACCAATGAATACGGCATAAAAGCTAAGATGATCTTGACCACAGAGTTTTGAAATGACAAAAAGTATTCGCTAATGATTACCCTCCACTTTGTATCTTATCAGAATTCATTTTTTTAAGAAACAAATTCTTTCTCACTAAAAATCCAACTAATGCTGCAAGGGCGATGATGAATCCACCACCAAATATTAATGCCTTTCTATTAGACTTTAGAACTGGATTTGCACTTCCTGTGAGTTGCAATCCCGCCCAATAATAAGGATTGGCTAATTCATCAGAAGAAGCATGTTTAATAAAATCTATTTTGGATTTTCTTAATGAAATGTCTAATGCTATTCCTTCTTCGATTTGATCGTAAAAATTCCCAAGAACATCTGCTGTTGCCTTATCATCAACACTCCAAAGAGTCATTAACACGCTCTCAGCACCGAGTCTATAAAAGGCACGTGCAAAACTCATAGAACCCTCAGACATATGGATTCCAGTAGCAGTCTGGCAAGCATTCAGTATTGCCAATCTTGGAGTAATCTTTGACGATGAAAGTTCGGAAATTGTGATACTATCGTTATCGTCAAAATAAATGCTCGAATTATAGGGACGCAAAGAATCGTTCACAACATGAGCCGCAACATGAAAAATTTCGGGAGCAATCGAGTCTTTTGAAAAGGTTGTGGTTGCTCTTCCATTTTGTTGCTTGGCAATTTTTTCAATCAAAGACGATGAGAAGGGTATCGAGGAAAACCTTCTGCCATTTATGTGGGATGCAACACCGTAAAAACCATTAGTGCTATTTTTACGATGCTTCGAAAGCTGAACAGGCGTAAGTACGGTCTGAATCGTATAGTGATTTAGGAGATAATTAATCTCTTTGAATGTCTTTGTGTTTACTGTATCAATTGCCAAAGCTTCCCAAGGGATATATTCCAGTTGAGAGTCAGAGCATATTATTAGTTTGTCTATTTTTTTAGGGACTCCCATCAAAATTGAATCCAATACCTCTTTATAAATCAAGTTAGAAATGTGAGAATATTCAGAAGGTTTTAGGTTCAGCAAGTCTCTGTTAAATCGTTTTAATGAAGAATAAAATTCAACGGGAAGTTTTTGTCTAACAATTTTGAAATCACCTTCACCAATGATCACAGCATACAAATCTTGCCCCATTGAATAAAAATCTATTAGCATAGCATTTTCATTTTTTGTGACCTGCTGAACTTGCTGGATAGAAATCGAATTGAGAATATCATTTATAAAATTAACTCCTAAAGCATGTTTCTCATTCACAATCATTGGAGATTCAGGCAGGATACTGATCAATTTTTCGCTTGAAAGAGAAGGAATATTTTTCATAATGTTATCCGCAACAAGTCTCCTTTCCTCGCCTAAAACACTCAGATTAATTTTATCAATTGCATTCAATTCTAAGTCTTTGGTATTTAGTGATGCGTACTTAGCCGATGACAATAACCCGTAAGAATCCTTGATGAGATTAATGTTGTCTGTTGACTGAAAGTATTCGTATTCAATTGCCAATAGTCTTTGACTAAGATTAGTACCATAGTAGTAGCTCCAATTAATTGCATCAATTTGGTTCAGTGAATGTGAAAGAATGAATCGGTGAAATCTTAACACATGTTGATAGTGATCTATGGATAATTTCAAGTCCTGAACTTCCATATTCTTCTTACCACCACGTTGATAATAATTTTCAGCATTAAGTGCAACAAGGGAGCTATACCAAGAGTCGTTAAGTGTTGATTGAATAGCTGGTAGTAATTCATGTGTTGAGGAAATGAAGTCGGGAACAAGAAGTTTTAAAGCTTTCTGAACTTGAAAGATCGAGGAATCATAGTTTCCAATCCTTTGATAACCCTTTGCAATCACCCAATATTTTTCGACCAATTCAGTAGGGTTGCCATAGTTTTCATAAAGTGCAATACATTTTTTATAGCACGACATCGCTTTCGTCATTGTTTCCTCTTTTTGATCAGCTTGAAATTCGTTATTGTATGAGTTACCAAGATTTTGATAAATCTTTCCCATCATTAAATCATCTTTTAACGGTTGATAAGAAAGTGCGTGAATTGCTGAATCGTAATATTTGCGTGATGTAATCAGAAGTTCATAAAATAACTTTCTCTTATCAAGGAATCCCCCAAAGGACTTTGGATGATAATAGTATCCGAGCAAATTATAAATTCTTGGTAAAAGATAAATTGAGTTTTGTTTGTCGAGTTTAGAAAGGATAAGGGATTTAGTCGCCCAAAAAAAGCAGCTATCCGATTGTTGGTTGTGAAAAGCCAGATAGTATCTGGCAAGATGCAAATAATCCTCAGCAAAGTATCTCTCCGAAAGTCCAATGCTTTTCTTGATTGCAATTGATTTAAGGATACTGGATTTGAATTCGGTAAATTTTGTTGCGGTGTACTGAGCCTCTGCCTTTGCTATAAAATTTTGTGCCATAATAAATGAAGGTCTTTCGATCTTCACTTCCATTAATTTCTGGTTGGTATTGAGTAACTCGATAGCAAGGTTCGTACCACCGTAATTTCTGATGATGTCAGCAATTTTTAGTTGGCAAAGTGAATAGTTCGAAACATCATTAATCTTTTTAAATTTCTTAGTAAGCTCAATATAGATTGGGAGTGCCTTTTGGAATTGTGATGCTCTGTGAAGTTTTTTGGCAACTTCCAATGAGTCGAACGATAAACAATTTTGATAAAATAAGATGAGGAATATACATGAAATCAAAAATTCCTTTTTACCGATACACATGGAATCGAAATAAAATTAATTTCTTAGATGGACTGCTAATATTAAAAAAGAAACCGATAAGGCTTCCAATCTTTGAACCTTTGAAGATACTACATCAAAACGCTACTGAGTCATGCTTTAATATGTTTTATCCAATTCGTTTTAATTTTCATACCTTTTGTTGAATACGCTTCTGTAGAAAGATTTGGAACGGCTTGTCCTGTGAATCTTGCAAATTGATTATCAGTCAGCCCCTCATCTGTTAATATTTGTATAAATGTGTGTCGGGCGAAATAAGGATAGACAGCATCTTGGATATTCACCTTAGTCTTTTTGTGTTTGCCTTTCCTGCTTTCTACCTTATCAATTTCCTATCTATTTTTGCTTGTTGCAAAATCGCTTTCAGCCGTTTCTTGAACTCCAAAGAATCAATCTTTACATACGGCAAGTTGAATTTATATTTTTTCAGAGTATCGAAAGCATAGTTCAAAATAGGGTTTGAAACTTCTTTTTTGTTTTTATCAGATGTGATAAAATTGACATAGTACTTGAGTTTTGCGCTCTGCCCAATGTTCACGGTTCTTGACTTCCTTAATGATAGATTCGGGAGTGCTTTTAATTCCAAAATATTTATTGATCTTTTCCGCCTCAAAGATTTTCTCTTTTTCCAGTTCGATCAGGTCAATGGCTTTCAACTCGGTATCAACAATGGAAATTCCTAAGTTCCTTATTTCTTTGCCTGCAACCTCTTTACGAACTGGCATTAACACCATTTGATTTCTGGATTTCGATCTTGCTTTGTTGTCGTAAACAAGGGCACTCAGTTTTTTCGTGTCGATTGCAGTTTTATTTCTTTCTTTATCAAACCTGATGAATGAATCAGGGTCATTGGTATAAATCTCATTAAGCCTACTGATGGCGTAAGTGAACTGCTGCCTGAATTCTTTTAAATAGCCGTCCTTAGTTGAATGACAGGAAGGCAATGGATTTAAAGATTTTGTGTTGTCCCTTAGTGGTAAGTGGTTATCTAACTTTAAAGGGTTGCAGTAAATACGGACAACGCAGTACTTACCTTTTTTTCGGTCGGGCGTGAAATTGAATTTGCCGTCTTCGGTGGTCATAGAGATTCTTCCAACTTTTGCCAATTGATTGAAATTGAGATCATCCTATTTGCTTGTTGGGTGAACAGGTTTACCCCAATCAATTCGGATTTTTTACCACAATTTTACCTCTGGTTTTACCCCAATTTCAATCAGGAACCTTGAAATTAAGCTAAATTCCCTAAAAAGAAAATCCCCCAAAGTCCTTGACTCCGAGGGATAATCCTGTCTATAGTTGGCTTTAATCTGATTCAAAAGTAGAGCAACGCCCTCATCCACCAAATAGTGAAACGATCAGCCGAAGAATTTATGGGTAAATCGCCATTATGGACGTTGAATAGCCTTAGAACTATCGAGTAATGTTGAATCGGGCTTTAAATACTGCTTTTTAAGCCGCTCTTTAAGCTGGGATTTTGAACCCGGAAAGGTAGTGCGTGAACTTATATCATAACTGAGATACACTAATCCAATAAGGAAAAGCACACAAACGAAAATGAATATTTTCTTAGAGCGAGTCATAAGTTAAATAAAAAAAGGGGTGCTAGCACCCCCCTTTACTTTCCGAAATGAATCCTATTTCAATTTCTTCACTACGGCTTCAAAAGCAACCGGATGATTCATGGCTAAATCTGCCAACACTTTTCTGTTTAGATCAATGTTTGACTTCTTTACTTTACCCATAAATACTGAATACGACATGCCGTGAGTCCTCGCTCCTGCATTGATACGAGCAATCCACAGGGTGCGGAAATCTCTCTTCTTTGCTTTGCGATCGCGGTAAGCGTAACCAAGACCTTTCTCGATTGCGTTCTTCGCTACCGTCCACACATTTTTCTTTCTGCCAAAGAATCCTTTGGCCAATTCCATGAATCTTTTGCGCCTGGCGCGGGATGCTACACTATTTACTGAACGTGGCATAATTTTACTTTTTTGATCGGTGGCGGCCTGCTATTGAAAGACGCTTAGTTGCCAAAAATCAGGTTGAACATATAAACCAAACTATTCAAGGCCGATGCCTTGAAATTTCTTAAGCCAAATAAGGAAGCATCGGCTTGATACGGCCTTCGTCAACTTTATTAACGATGCCCTTGCGGCTCAGTCTTCTCTTTTGTTTTGTAGATTTCTTTGTCAGGATGTGGTTTTTGAAAGCATGCTTACGCTTTATTTTACCGCTGCCGGTAACCTTAAACCTTTTCTTGGCACCCGACTTTGTTTTTACTTTAGGCATTGTATAACTCGTTAAATAATTTCTCTACTATTTTTTTCCCTTTGCGGCAACCATCATGTACATCCGCTTTCCCTCTAACTTTGGCATCTGCTCAACCTTACCCAGTTCTTCCAGAGCAGTAGCAAATTTAAGAAGCAAAATCTCCCCTCTTTCTTTATACACAATTGAACGACCGGCAAAGTGAACATATGCTTTTACCTTCGCTCCTTCCTTTAAAAAATTCTCAGCATGCTTTACTTTAAAGTTAAAATCATGCTCATCGGTATTCGGCCCAAATCGGATTTCCTTCAAAACCGTTTTCTGAGCGTGTGCTTTAATTTCTTTCTGTTTCTTCTTTTGCTCGTACTTAAATTTCGAATAGTCAACAACTTTGCAAACCGGAGGATCTGCATTTGGAGAAATCTCCACTAAATCCAGCCCTTGTTCCTGCGCCATTTTAATGGCGACAGACGTAGTGTAGACATCAACTTTAATGTTTTCCCCTACGACTCTTACCTTTGGAGCAAGGATTCTTTCGTTTACGCGATAAGGTTCTTCTACTACTCGTCTCGGACCTCTTACAAAGGGTCTACTACCAGCCGGGCGATTGCCGCCACCTTGAAATATTGCCACTCGTTGGGTTTAAGTTCGTTATCTTTTTAAAAACAGGGTGCAAATATCGGCATATTTTCTTCTTTTCAAAAGCAAATTACCAACTAGAACGTTCACAATCTTTCATTCAAAGCGATATGGATGCAAGGTGTCAAAATTAGGAAGTTACTTTTCGTTCATACAGCCCGACATTTTTTTTATTAAGATCTCGGCTGTGAATACCAGATATTCAGATACTTATAATGCCTTAAGGCTACAAATATTCAATATCCAGGAAGTCCAAATTCCTTCGAAAAAGTAGAAACAAACTCAGCTAAGTCCATGGTTCCCTTATCACCTTCGGTATGTCTTCGAACCGAAACTTTGCCTTCAGCAGCTTCTTTTTCACCAACAATCAACATAAAAGGCACTTTCTTCACTTCCGAATCCCTGATTTTTCTGCCTATTTTCTCATCACGGTCATCCAAAAATCCGCGTATGTCGCTTTCCTTTAAAGTATTTACCACCTTTTGGGCGTAGTCATTAAATTTCTCTGAGATGGGCAATACTGAAAACTGCTCTGGCGCCAACCAAAGCGGGAAATTACCTGCACAATGCTCAATCAATACTGCTACAAAGCGCTCCAAAGAGCCAAATGGTGCGCGGTGAATCATGACGGGACAATGCTTTTGATTATCTGAGCCAATGTATTCCAACTCAAAGCGTTGAGGCAATTGGTAGTCCACTTGAATGGTTCCCAACTGCCAACTTCTCCCCAAGGCATCTTTCACCATAAAGTCGAGCTTAGGGCCATAGAATGCCGCCTCTCCCTTTACAGCCACAGTTTTTAAGCCACATTCGTCAGCTGCTTCCTGTATCTGACGCCCTGCTTTCTCCCACAATTCATCTTCACCAATATATTTTGTCTTATTCTCTGGATCCGGTAGAGAAACCTGAGCGGTATAATTATCAAATCCCAAAGATTTAAATACATGAAGCACTAAGTCGATCACTTTCACAAATTCTTCTTTCACCTGATCGGGCATGCAGAATATGTGGGCATCATCTTGTGTGAAGCCTCTAACTCGTGTAAGGCCGTGAAGTTCACCACTCTGTTCATAGCGATATACCGTTCCGAACTCTGCATAGCGAATCGGGAGGTCTTTATATGATCTTGGCTTGGTCTTATAAATTTCGCAGTGGTGAGGGCAATTCATTGGCTTCAAGAAAAACTCTTCACTCTCATCCGGTGTATGGATAGGCTGAAAAGAATCTTTGCCATATTTTTCGTAATGGCCGGAAGTAACATACAATTGCTTGCTGCCAATGTGCGGAGTTACTACCGGATCGTACCCTGCACGGATTTGAGCCCTGCGCATAAACTGCTCCAACCGTTCGCGAAGAATTGTTCCCTTTGGCAACCAGAGGGGCAAGCCCATCCCTACCTTTTCTGAAAAGGCAAACAGCTCTAACTCTTTGCCCAACTTTCTATGATCACGCTTCTTGGCTTCTTCTAGTATGAATAAATATTCTTCCAGCTCTTTTTGTTTGGGGAAAGTGATTCCATAAATGCGCTTGAGCATTTTGTTTTTCTCATCTCCTCTCCAATAAGCACCTGCCACACTCAAAAGTTTTATCGCTTTGATGACCCCGGTAGTGGGGATGTGTGGCCCGCGGCACAGATCCACAAAATTTCCCTGTTGATAAAAAGTGATCGACCCATCTGCCAATCCTTCGATCAATTCTAATTTATACTCGTCCCCTTTTTTAGTGAAATAGTCAACGGCTTCCTTCTTAGATACTTCACTTCTAACAAATGAATTATTGAGTCTGGCCAGCGCTAACATTTTCTTTTCAACGGCTGCTAACTCCTCATCACCAAAAGGCTTATCACCCAAATCTACATCGTAGTAAAAACCATTTTCGATGGGCGGGCCAATGCCAAATTTAGTACCTGGATAAAGTGCTTCCAGCGCTTCAGCAAAAACGTGGGCCGATGAATGCCAGAAAGCATACTTGCCACCTTTGTCATTCCATGTAAAAATTTTGATTGATGAATCTTTCGCGATGGCTCGGCTCAAATCCCATACCTCACCATTTACCTCAATTGATAGGGCATTGCGTGCCAACCCTTCGCTAATGCTTTGGGCTATTTCAATTCCTTTTACGCCTTGTGGAAATTCCTTGACGCTTCCATCGGGTAGGGTAATCTTGACTAAACTCATTTATAAAATAATTTGAACCGCAAATATGCTGTTTTCTTGCGGAATTGCATATAGGGCTATTGGAAGGGTGTAGGAGTTTTGCAAGGATGGCTTACCCATAAACGTTAAATAAATGCTGAGCTAACCGTGAGAGACCTCGAAGAGGTCAACTGTTTATAGAATGATGCCGATGATAACATACGACCCCCATGGGGTCGCACAAAATCCTTGAATCAA
>JAYVPS010000139.1:0-6535 GCA_043757225.1 Cytophagales bacterium
GCAAAATCGGAATGGTAAAGAAGGCTAAAATAGAGGCGATGTCTGTTCCAATATCAACGCTACCGATAATCCTTTTGGCTGTTCTTACATTGAACATCCGAGCAAATGAGCCCCAGAATACCAATTGGGTAACGAAAGTGAAAGGTAATATGAGCATAAACCCGAATCGATACAGCAATTTGGCGTCACTTACGAACTGATCGCCATATTCAATAAAGGTAGTTAGGGCAATTACAGTAACAAGGTTAATGATAGCCAAAACCCGAAATGGAATTCGGCCCTGCAAGAAGTTGTAAATGAAGGTGGTTACAATACCAAATATCCCGGAGTATAAGATGGCTATAGGGAGATCTTCTTTTTCACTGAATAACTGAAGGAATAGGGATTGTGAAGCAACGGCCACGGTTGCCAAAAACAATCCCATCAGAAAACTCATGGCGAGCAGAAGCCCAACAGGCCCTGTTTCTTCGGGCTCGACATCCAGCATTTTCCAAAATCGCTTCATCGTTTTATTTGATTTTACCGATAAATCTCAAACATTTTGTCGAAAAATCCTACGAAATTGCAAGTTCATCAATAAGAAACCTACTAACTGGTTAATAATGTGTTACAAAACCTTTGCGTTTTGGCAGTTGCCCTTTCGAAGAAAAACTATGGGATTTGTAAGATTTTATCATATAAGGTTCCATTGCCAAAAAGTAAATACCTTTGATTTGTTAAATTTAAAGACCTTTTGTATGAAGCACATAGTAACTTTCTTCTTCGCCTTGGCGCTTGTTACCTCAGCATGGGCACAGAATAATAAAAGTCTTGCTGAGGCTCAGCGTCTGTTTAACTTCAAAAACTATGAGGAGGCACTGCCGAAATATCTTGAGGCTATCCGATCTGGAGTTAAAGATCCAATGGCGCTTTATCAAGCCGGAATTTGCTATAAGATGTCGCAAAGTACGGACACCCAAATACTAGGAATACCTTATTATGAACAAGCCATTGCAGCAAAGAAGACCTTGCCAGCTATTGTTTATTACGATTTGGCCTCTCTTTACCTTAAGGATGAACAGCTTCAGAAAGCCTTGGAGACTTTTTCTGCTTACAGAGATTTAGTAAAGCTGGATAAGAAAGCCGTTGTAATGGCAGACAAAGGAAAATCGGCTTGTCAGAATGCCATTGCACTTATGTCGGTTCCAAGAAACTTTTCAGTTCACAGTTTTCCGGGTTCAGTAAATACAAAATATACTGAATACAATCCGGTTGTTTCTGCAGATGAAAGTGTATTGGCTTTTACGGCTTTGCGCCCCAATACCGGACGCACCAGGTCGGGAGATAAATTTATTGAGGAGATTTATGTTTCTTACAATAAATCAGGCAATTGGAGCGAGCCAGTTTTGGTTCCAATTGCTTCTGAATACAATGTTGGCACAGCGGGCATTTCTGCAGATGGTCAAAAGATGATTGTATTTATGGGCGGGGCTTCCGATCAGGGCAATCTGTTCCAGGTCAATAAGGCGGGAGATACCTGGTCGAAGCCAAGCATTTTATCCAATACCATCAACTCCTCTGGGTTGGAGTCAACTTCTAGCATGACACCCGATGGAAAAGTGATTTATTTTGCCAGCGACCGCCAGGGTGGGTTTGGTGGCCTTGATATTTGGAGGATTGAAAAGAAAGCAGAAGGCAAGTGGAGTGCACCGGCTAATCTAGGATCCGATATCAATACTAAAGATAATGAAGATGCACCTTTCATTCACCCTGATCAGAAAACGCTTTTCTTTACTTCTGATGGGCATGCTACCATAGGAGGAAGAGATATTTTTAAAAGTACGCTGGATAATGGAAAATGGTCGTCTCCTGAAAATATGGGCTATCCGGTAAACACAACATCCAACGACAACTATTTTACCTTATTGGCTGATGGCAAGCGCGCCTATTTTTCATCTGATAGGAAGGGCGGACAAGGGGCTCAGGATATTTATTATTTGGATATGCCAGAGAATGCGATGACGATTCCGCTGACGATGATCAAAGGAAAAATCATCAATGGCGAAACGGGGAAGCCTATGCCAACTAAAATGTATGTGGTTGATGCTGAAAGCAAAAAAGAATTGGAGTTTGTTTATGATCCTGATCCTAAGACAGGTGAGTATCTGATTATCCTTCCACCTTCACGTAACTATGACATTATTATTGAATCAGAAGGGTTCTTACCTTATACTCTTAACGTGAACATTCCGAACCAAAATTATTTTTATGAACTTTATCAGCAAATCAATTTGAAGACTATTAAACAATTTGATGTGGTGGTAGGGCAGGAGGTACAAGTAAAGAATGCTTTTTACGACACGGATCATGATGTTAAAACTGATCTTCGGAAATCGAACGAGGCAAAACTGGTTCAAACTAATAAAGTAGACGTATACGATATGATGTTGGACTTAATGGCCTCTCAAGACAAAGAAGGAATTGAGTATTTGATCAGCTTGATAGAGCACTCTGATCCAATTGACGGGATCAACTTTAACGAGAAAGAAAATTCTAAAATTGAAGTGGCTACTCGAACCTATTATTATGATGAAAGTGATGAAAGCAAATTTGAGCAGAAGAAGGTGGATGGAAAAACAGTATTTTCATTACCAACAATGGTAATTACAGAAGAATTAAAAAATAAGGAATTGCCCCGACAGCCTGTTGCTTATGACCAAGCCTTGTTGACGAAATTTGTTAAGATATTTTTTGATCAAGGCAAAAGTGATTTGAAACCTCTTTATGTTAAAGAGTTGGAAAGTGTTCAGGCTACGTTAAGCCAAAACCCTGATCTCGGCATTGAGATTTCAGGGTTCGCTTCAGCTGAAGGATCGGAGGAGGCCAACCGCGAGCTGTCTAACAAGCGTGCAATTACGGTACTTGATTACTTCAACCATCAAGGAGTAGTGCGGAGAAGAATTGTGGCTAAAGGCTATGGTGCTACCAAAGACCAAACTGCTTCAAAAGAAGAAGGCAGAAGGGTAGAAGTAAGAGTGGTTGCCCTTAATTAACTAGCTATTGCTTTTATGAAACGTGTTCACTCATATTCCAAAATCATCATTATTTTGGGCTCAAGAGTGAATTAGGATAGCCGAAACAGTAACGAGCTATCTCCAAAGCTTAAAAAACGATAGTTCTCTTGCAATGCTAGTTCGTAGATTTCCTTCCAGTCAGTTCCGACAAATGCTGCCACCAGCAACATGAGTGTAGAACCGGGTTGATGAAAATTAGTGATTAGTGCTTCACAGCTTTTGAAAGTATAGCCTGGGATAATATAGATACTCGTTTCTCCAATCAATTCGTTAACCTGATCTCGTTCCATCTTTGCGTACACTTTTTCAATGGCTTGAGAAAATTCCATTTCTATTTGATCTTTTAGGTAAGGCCTATCTTGATTGATAATAAATTCAGCATCCGAGTTTGCTTGTAGCATAACTCCATACCAGTACAAACTTTCCAGCGTTCGCAAGGAGGTGGTGCCGACTGCAATTATTTTTCTGTTGCCTTCCAATAAGTTTTCGATGGTTGATTTAGAGATCACTATTTGTTCAGCGTGCATAGTGTGGTTAAGTGCGTTTTCAACTTTCACAGGCTGAAAGGTGCCTGCGCTTACATGAAGGGTTAAAAAATCAGTTTCAATGTTTTTTGATTTAAGACTGGCAAATACATTATTGGTAAAGTGCAGGCCAGCAGTAGGCGCTGCGACAGCACCATCATTTTTTGAATATATAGTCTGATAGCGCTCACGGTCGCTTGCTTCCACTTCCCGCTTTAAATAGGGAGGCAGTGGCGTAGCCCCAGCCTTAGAAATAATCTCTGAAAAAGTTAAGCTTTCAGGAGACCATGAAAATTTAACAATCCCTTTTTCTTTGTCAATCAGCGAAGCGGTAAGCTCCGCCCCTTTGACATGCATTACCAATGGTTTCCCATCATTCCAGCGCTTGGCATTGCCGATTGTAACACGCCATTGAGAGCATCCCTTTGATTCCATTGCGAGAGAGACTAAAGGAGAGGGCAAAATTGGATTCAGTAGAAACAGTTCAATGGATGCTCCGGTGTCCTTATGAAAGATCAGACGTGCCGGGATTACTTTGGTATTATTAAAAAATAAAATTGAATTCTCTGGCAAGAATTGACTCAAGTTATTAAAACTAGAATGGGTGATATGGCCATTTTTATAAACCAGTAGTTTCGATTGGTCTCGCTCTTCTAAAGGATAAAGAGCAATTTTGTCCTGTGGTAGGTTGTATTTATAATCGTTGATGTTGAGTTGGTTATCCATTGTTTGAAGTCAGTTTTAAAGATAACTTTAACTTTTTAATCTTGCTTCATGCCCCTTCGCGCCAGCCTTCATATTCATAACCTTCAATTTAATTTTGAAGCCCGCACTTCTCGCGGGCCTATGAAGAATCGCCCAGTTTGGTTCATCAAGCTTTGGAACGAAAGCAATCCTGAAGCTTTTGGTTTAGGAGAATGCGCACCATTGACAGGCCTTAGCAAAGAAACGAATGAGGAGGTAGAGCATAGCTTAGAGGAGCTAGTTAGTAAAATTAATTCAACGGCAATTGAACTTCCTTCAAAGCCATTTGGCTCTTTGCAAGAGCTGACTGAATATTTGAAAATCAATTCCATCCTGCCGAGCCAATCTTCTCTTGTCTTCGCTATTGAAACTGCTTTATTGGATTTGGCCAATGGAGGTAAACGATTAATTTTTCCAACTCAATTTATTTCTGGCGAGCCGATTTCCATCAATGGACTTATTTGGATGGGAGGCCTCGACTATTTGCTGCAACAGATTGATATTAAAATTCGTGATGGGTTTACCTGCATTAAAATAAAAGTAGGTGGCCATGATTTTGAGAAAGAATGTGACATCCTTCAATACATCCGTAGAAAATATTACAAGCAAAATATCGTAGTTCGCGTAGATGCGAATGGTGCATTCAAAGTAGATGACGCACTATACAAACTGAACATTCTTGCAAAATTTAACCTCCACTCTATTGAGCAACCCATAAAGTCTGGGCTAGAAGAGATGGCCATGCTCTGCCGCGAATCGCCCGTACCAATTGCTCTTGATGAAGAACTAATCGGGATTCCTTCAGAGAAAAAGGAAAGCCTTTTAGCTACGCTGAAGCCTCAACATATTATTTTAAAGCCATCACTGATGGGTGGGTTGAATTCTTGTGATGAGTGGATTCAACTTGCCGATAGGCTAAAGATTGGTTGGTGGGCTACTTCAGCCTTGGAATCAAACATTGGGTTAAATGCCATCGCACAATTTTGCTCCCAATACCCACTTTCAATCCCACATGGCCTTGGCACAGGCATGCTTTATTTAAATAATTTTGATTCACCCCTCCGAGTTAATAAGGGGCAACTTAATTACAACCAATTGACTGAATGGGATTTAACTCAGTTATTCCCACCTCATGAGCCTATTCAATCTGAAATAAACTAAAATATTTAGTTTAAATACTTGCTGTTGATCTGATTTTATCCTTTTTTTACTAAAAATATTAGTCAAATGGAATCGGCCAAGCTTAGATTGAAGAGTAAGAAACTGGAATCAGGAAAATTTCAAATCAATTTTTCTACGGAAGGAGCGAGCGAAAATTACTACGGTTACTTATTGGCAGAACCCTTCACTCCGTTAAATGAAGTAATCAATAAAATACACCGCCATGTTGATTCCATGAGTGATCGACCCAAATATTTTCAACGCAATCTTTTTTCGTTGGGCAGAAGGGAAAACAACTCTGGAAGGATTTTAATATTTAAAAAGTAATCATAAAATACAATGGTAAACCTAAGCGAAAATTTACGCACGTTGCGCAAGCAACTGAAGCTTACGCAAGATCAGTTTGCTGCCAAGCTTGACATCAAGCGATCCTTGCTGGGAGCCTACGAAGAGGGGAGGGCGGAGCCAAAGTTGGAGTTGCTCCAAAAAATTGCTGATGTGTTCAAGACTACCGTTGACGACTTAATCGGTAGCGACCTCGCAACAGATCAAGGCTTGACAAAGCCAGTTGCAAAGAATAAAGACATTGTCATGCTTACCATCGACTCGCACGGTCGGGAGAATATTGAGCTGGTTCCGATGAAGGCTGCTGCGGGCTATTTGAATGGATATGCCGATGCTGAATATGTTAAAGAGTTGCCACGCTTTCACTTACCGATGTTAAAACAAGGGACTTATCGTGCATTCGAAATCAGTGGAGATTCTATGCTTCCGATAATGCCCGGTACAATTGTGATAGGGGAACATGTTGAAAATGTTCGGGAAATCAAGAGTGGCAAAACCTATGTACTGGTTTCGCAGCGCGAGGGCATCGTTTATAAAAGGGTTTTCAATTACTTGGAGGAAAGCGGTAAACTGTTTTTAGTCTCGGATAATCGGCACTATTCGCCCTATCAGTTAAGTGGAGATGAAGTAATGGAAGTATGGGCAGCCAAGGCTTACATCAGTGTACAATTTCCGGATGTAGAAAGTAAGAATGATGTTTCCGTTGAG
>JAYVPS010000140.1:0-6528 GCA_043757225.1 Cytophagales bacterium
CAAAGCGTTGAGTTTAGCACACCAGAAACGAAAGAAAGATTTTTAACGTTATGGAGGAATTTGTTTCCTGTATACCAAGAATTTCGACAAAGTCTCTTAAAGGAAAATACGGCTTACGCTGGGATGATTCATCGAACAGTAGCAGATTACCTGATGAAACAAGGCGGTACTGTCAATGGAGGTTTTTTTGTCTTCGCGGGATTTAATGCCTTGACAACGGCCGAAGAAAAAATTATCTGTTGGTTTGTTGAGAATCAAAATGCCAAAGTATTTTGGGATGAAGATGAGTTTTATGTTAACTCCTTACATCGTGAGGCGGGCACATTCTTTCGCCTTTATCGAAAACACCCGGTATTAGGAAAAACATTTACTGAAAAACAAACCTCTTTTCTTTTGAAGGAAAGGAAAATCAATATCATTGGAGTTCCACAGAAAGCGGGCCAACCTAAGTTGCTGGCTCAGCGTATTGCAGAAGCTGGAAGGGAAGAGCAAGAGAGCATGGTCATTGTTCTCCCCGATGAGAGTTTGCTCATGCCGCTTTTATATTCTTTGCCGCCTTCGCTTACTGAAATCAACGTAACCATGGGCTTCCCCTTGGTGAGTACTCCTTATTTTTCATTGATTGATTTTCTGTTTGACCTTCATCGGAATAAAAGAAAAGAAGAGTTTTATTTTCGCCCTGTGATGGCTCTGCTCAATCATCCTTATTTAAAGGCCACGGTAGGTGAGGAGGTTACCGAGTTAAGGGATTTTATTGTAAAGTACAATCAAGTTTATCTGACAGAAGAGGTCTTCGCTTCTAAGTCTTTATTGCTGGCTTCTATTTTTAGAATAACGCCCGAAGAAAATTTTATTTCCTACCTACTCGATATCATTACGCAGTTGGCGACCTCACCGGCCAACGGTATGTTGGAGAAGGAGTTTGCCTTTTACTTTCATCGGCTTTTGTCAAAGCTTCAAGGCCTCGCTACCAACGAGTCGATGGGGTTGATTATGCTTCAGCGACTGTTCCGTCAGATTGCCCGCTCGGAGAAAGTTCCTTTTAGTGGAGAGCCATTAAAGGGAATTCAGATCATGGGAATTTTGGAAACTCGTAATTTGGATTTTGATCTGGTCAATGTGTTGTCACTCAACGAAGGGTTATGGCCGGCCGCGGCCAAACAAGGTTCGTATATTCCTCATTCCATTCGCAAGGCTTACAGTTTGCCCACGTATCAACATCAAGATTCAATGTATGCGTATTTGTTTTATCGGTTGTTGCAACGCACGCAGCGAGCTGACCTTTACTATAATACTGAGCCTGATATACTTGGTAGTGGTGAAATGAGCCGATACCTCTATCAACTTATGTACGAGACCTGCTGGCCTTACGAAAAGAAAATCTTGTACAGTCCGGTATCGGTTCGGCAGCCACAGAAGATCACCATTTTGAAAGATGCCAGCGTGCAGGAAAAACTGACTCGCTACATCGGCAAAGAGCTGACACCTTCTACACTCAATAACTACCTCGATTGCCGACTGAAATTTTATTTTAAAAATCTGATTGGACTAAAAGATACGGAAGAAGTAGAAGAAGATGCAGACGCACGCATTTTCGGAAACATCTTTCATGATGTGATGCAATTTTTCTATGCAGACCTAAAGCCTTCAAAGGGATCATGGGCTGTAAAGGAAGAGCACTTTGAGAATCTTAGTTTAAAGTTGGACACCTTAGTAGAGCGGGCTTACCGAAAGCATTTTGGTTTACCAGATAAGAAAAAAGTGCAATACGAGGGACAACAATTGATCGTGAATGAAATGGTGAAACGAATGGCCTTGCAAGTATTGGAGAGCGACAAGGCCTATGTTCCTTTTGTGATTGAGATGTTGGAAGAAAATAATTTTAAAACAACCCTGCCAATAAGAGAAGGTTTTTCTATTTCCATAGGAGGAAAGATTGACCGTGTAGACCGAAAAGGAGAGACCATCCGAATTATTGATTACAAAACCGGCCGTGATATCAACGCATTTGATACGATTACCTCTCTATTTGATTACACCGATAAGAAACGAAATAAAGCAGCTTTTCAGGCAGTACTTTATGCCTGGGTATACAACAAAAAAAGACATGAGGAGGGACAGCGAATTCAACCCGGGCTTGTCAATCGAAAGGAGATTTTTAAAGAGGGATTTCAGTTTGGCCTTTTTATGAATCGTCAGCGATTGGAGAATGTGATTCCCTTGCTACCTGAGTTTGAGGATAAGCTGGTTGAATTGTTAACCGAGCTCTTCAATCCATCTATTACCTTTGATCAAACAGAAGATTTGAATATGTGTAAGTATTGTTCGTTCAAAGAGATTTGCGGAAGGTAATCCCAACCGTCATTGCGAGCACAAGTGTGAAGAGCGAAGCAATCTGCCATTCGTAGTGTTATGTAAAACGTCATTGCGAATGAAGGGTAGTGTGCGCATGAGGATGAAGCAATCTGCCATTCGTAGCACCTTAGTTATGAAGAGGAGATTGCCACGGCTGTCTCCACGCTCATGCCAACGCAAGCAGCCTCGCATGACGGGTTGTTATAAACCGTCATTGCGAAAACCTGTGCGGACAGTGAAATAGTACTTCAAATTAATAGCCTATCAAATTTATAGGCTACTTTTGCCAAAATTTTAATTTCTCTTAAATGAAAAAAGAAGACAACGGACGCTTTTGGGCCTTACTTCCCTTACTCTCCTTTATCATTGTTTACCTAGGCACTTCGTTGGTACTTAACGATTTTTATAAGATGCCGATTTTAGTAGCGTTCCTGTTTTCGGCCATTATTGGGTTTATTCAATATCCCAAAATCTCTTTCAATAAAAAGATAGAAGAGTTCTCGAAAGGTGCTGGCGACTCGGGTATCATGCTAATGATTTTGATTTTCTTGTTGGCGGGAGCCTTTGCAGAAATTAGTAAGAGCATTGGAGCGGTACAATCTACCATCAACTTTGCACTGTCATATATTTCTCCAAGTTTATTAATTGGCGGACTCTTTCTAACGGCTTGCTTTATTTCCCTCTCACTAGGCACATCGGTGGGTACAGTGGTGGCATTAGCACCCATTGCGGCTGGTATCAATGAATCAATACCCGGCACGTTAACAGTTGGTTTGGCAGCTGTAGTGGGTGGTGCGATGTTTGGCGACAACTTGTCTATGATTTCAGACACCACCATTGCCGCCACGCGCACACAGGGCGTGGAGATGCGGGCGAAATTCAAAGTTAATTTTTGGATTGCATTGCCGGCAGCAGTTATTACTTTTTTGTTGTATGCTTTTACCATTGATCTTCCCGATCAGGCAGGTGAGACTGTTTATCCTTATTCGCTTATTAAAATTGTTCCGTACCTCTTTATTTTTATTGCGGCCTTGGTAGGCATGAATGTAATTTGGGTATTGATATCCGGTATTGTCTTAGCGATGATGATTGGCTTTTTTCAAAGTGAGCTTGGCATTTGGCCAATGATTAATTCGCTTAATGCCGGAATGACGTCCATGTTTGAATTGAGTTTGATCTGTGTAGTTATAGGTGGTATTGTTGGGTTGATACGCTATAATGGCGGAATTGATTTTATCCTTCACCGCGTTTCGCGTCATATAAAAAGCAAGCGAGGAGGGGAGTTAGGCATTGCTTCTCTTACGGCCTTAGTCAATGCTACGTTGGCCAACAATACAATTACAATTTTAATTGTAGGGCCGTTGGCCAAAACGATTGCAGATAAAAATGACATTGATCCTCGAAGGAGTGCCAGTATACTTGACACGATCTCTTGTTTTGTGCAGGGCTTGTTGCCATATGGAGCGCAAATGTTGGCAGCGTTGGCGGTCGCAGCGCATTTAGTAACACCTTTTGATATTATGGCGTATCTTTACTATCCGTATTTGCTGGGAGCAAGTACGGTCGTATTTATTTTCCTACAGAAGAACACCATAAAATCTACCATATAAACATGAATTCAATAATTGATACTATTTCGCAACCTTGGCCTTGGTATGTGGCAGGACCTCTCATTGGATTGATGGTTCCGTTTCTGCTGGTTGTTGGTAATAAATCATTCGGCATATCTTCTAACCTACGTCATATTTGTGCTGCTTGCGTGCCAGCCAATATTTCTTTCTTTCGATATCCGTGGAAACAAGAATCATGGAATCTTATTTTTGCTTTCGGAGTATTAGGAGGCGGGATCATAGCTGCAACGGTTTTGAAATCTTCTGCTCCAATGACTGTTAATCGGGAGCTGGTTACGGAATTAACTAATTATCAAATCACAGTAGGAAGTTCCCTAGCGCCTACTGAATTATTTAGTGTAAAAAGTTTAATGAGCTTACGCGGATTTTTGTTGATTGTGGTGGGAGGATTTTTGGTTGGCTTTGGCACACGCTATGCCGATGGCTGCACTTCCGGTCATTCTATTTTTGGAATCTCTACGCTGCAGTTGGCTTCTGTCATTGCTACGGTAGCTTTTATGTTGGGTGGCTTTTTAATGGCTAATTTTATTTTGCCTTACATTTTAAGATTATAATTTATGGAAAGCGTGATTTTAAAAACTGAAGAAAATGGAAAGCCGATTGAAAAACCCTTTTCATTGGTGCGCAATATGAAATTTTTAGTAACCGGAGTTATCTTTGGCATTGTATTGATGAAGTCAGAGGTTGTTTCCTGGTACCGTATTCAAGAGATGTTTCGGTTCCAATCTTTTCATATGTATGGCGTGATTGGCTCGGCTGTTGGTATTGGGATTTTATCTATGTTGTTGGTAAAGAAATTTAATGTTAAGACCGTAACCGGAGAAACAATTCAAATCAAAAAGAAGGAATTTAGTATTGGAACAATTATTGGCGGACTTCTTTTTGGTTTTGGTTGGGCAATGACGGGTGCATGCCCCGGGCCAATGTTTGCATTGATGGGTTCAGGCTCTGTGGCATTTGGTGTGGCCTTGCTTAGCGCGATTGGAGGAACCTGGGTGTATGGAGCGGTGCGGAACAAGCTACCTCACTAGTAATTTTAGTCGATTGTTGGCAGAAATTTTTGCAATGGAGATACACCCACCTATAAATGAACGGACGACTGAGAATCTGCTCAACATTATTGAGACGAAAGAACAATGGCGTCAGAACGTTGTTGATCTAGCCCGACAGGAATTAATAGCAAGAGGAATTTCAATTAGGACACAAGAAACAAGAAGAAGTAATAAAACAAAATTTCGACAACGGATTGAGAAAATTAAGGCACGGGCGACATATACAACACTTGAGAAAATCTTAATTGTTTTACTTGGACCTATTCTGCTATTGTTGCTTGACGACCTATTCCTTTTTGACAACGGAGAAGGTTATAAAAAGAAAAATAGACAAGGACTCTTCTATCTATTATTGGGTTTTGGACTATGGGGACTGACGATTTATGTTTCTGTTAAAGATTAGAGTAGCAAAAACAGCTGCCAACAAAAATGTTTATGCCAGCTGCGAGTTTAGTGTTTATTTAAAGTTTAGGTTCTATATTTCGTTTTGGCACGTGGGACAGGACGCAGCTCCGAGAGCCGCAGCCGTCATAAACACAGGTCGCTGGCAGCAATTTTAGAATGAAGCGAGGACTACTAATTATTCCCATTTGTACATTCATACTTGTGTCATGTGGACAGAAGGAGAAAGGAAGTTTAGAATATTTATTATCGTTAAGGAACGGAGGAGATATTGACACAATTTATATGGACATTCTCGCTCGACAATCTATGGACTCGTTTGACATCATTAAGTACAAAACAGACTGGTACAAACGAGGGGACTCTCCTTACGAACAAGAATTTAAGTTACCAACGACAATTGACACTACGGGGACTGAGACCGTTCGACTTGTTTTGGAACGAACAATTCGATTTGAAGGTAAAGATTACAAAATAATGAAATATCAATACGATGAAGAGAACGGGGATGATGAGGAAAGTCTCTACTTCTATTCACCAGAGTTTGGGATAATTTTATTTCACTGGGGGACACATAGAAACAGTCAAAAACTTATTCATACTGGGGACAAGCAAAAGGACAGAATCATATACTTCTTGACTGACAAAATTGAGAATGACTACGAGATGACTAAGGAGTGGAACTAAAACTGCTGCCAACAAAATATTTCTGAATGGTGCGGTGATGTGTAAGTTATAAGTTTTTATCTTCGTTCCACGTTTGGGTTCGGGGACAGGACGCGGCTTCGAAAGCGCACCACTGCAGAAACACATGCGTTTTCCACCACTCGCTAAAAACTCTCTCTTCTTTTAGGTTCACTTCTTCGCCAATCATTGGAGTGATTAATGGCAATGAATTTTTCTTTGCTGCTGCGATTATGCTGAGGATGAGTGTACGACCGTTTTGCAAGGATGGCTTAACCATGCGCAAGCGGGCAAGGGATTGCAGCAGAAAGCCCGAAGTGTGTTGGGAGTGTGTGTGGACGGACTTGGAGCGCAAAGCCCGGTGGCCTTGCGTTTCGCTTGGCCATGCCCTAAAATCACAAAAC
>JAYVPS010000141.1:0-6513 GCA_043757225.1 Cytophagales bacterium
GTCTTCTCTTAAATCCAAATTAAGCATATCAATATACCCATAAACATATGTTTTTCTGTCGGCTTGATTCAGCCAAGTGGCAATCATTTTTTGTTTGTCTTTATTCAAACACATATAGGGAATAGTTTGCGAGTTCATAGCGGTGAATGCAGTGTTGTCCATTCCAGGCATCATTTTACTTTGCGGATTGTCATAGTTAATTTTTTCTCCTTTATAGTTGGGAATCATCAACGCTGCCGAAGCAGGTAATGCATCTACCAGTATTGCTTTTTTAAACATGGTCTTTTCTAAAGAAGCCAGCCATAAGCTTAAGGTACCGCCTAAACTGTGCCCCACCAAAATTGGCTTTTTCAATTTCTTTTCTTTTACATAACCGATTACTTCGTCTTTGATTCGAGAGAGCCAAGGCGTTTCAATGGACGGAACATTTCCAAACCCTGCAAAGGTAAAAGCATGACACTGATGGGTTTTGGAAAGTTCAGCTACCGCTTCATCCCAAACTTCGGCCGTGCAGCCAAACCCTGGGAAGAATAAAATAGGGTCTCCTTTTCCCTTAACAGTAACCTGAAAAGCAGTTTGCGAATTGGCAATAGTTACCCAAGAAGCAGCAAAAATGAATAAGCTAATTGTTTTTGTCATCATACTAGTAATTTTAGTTTGTTTTGCCTTTTGATACGGCATCGGGCGAATTGTTACAACAATTCCAATTTCTTTTCAACGATCGGAGATTGCTCATGCAATGCAAGCCGCTTCCGTTAACCGTCATAGCGAGCGCATACACTCATTGCTTGCGTGCTTATACAACGCATAGCAACCTAACGTCATCCAAACTATATTTTACAATATCAATGCCTTCGTTATAAAATAGGGACAACAAGCGTGTATAGAAACAGCTGGCGTATTAATCATTTAATCCCTTTCCTTTGAGAACTTGTTGACTGCATTTTTCAACTCTTAGCTCTCGAGTTTTGGATTGCTTGGGTGCAGAAAAATAAAGAATGTATGCTCTTTGCCTTCCTGGCGTCAAGGCATTAAAAGCTGTTTTTAATGCGGGGGTTTTATCTAATCTATTTTGAAATTCTTCAGGAATTATGAATTCAGTAGTCTTTTTAAAATTCACTTTCAAACCCGCTTTTTCCACTTCAATGGCTTCCTGAATATAGGTTTTCAGGATGGCTTTCATCTTAACTATTTCCCGAACATTGGTGAACCGAATCTGCCGCGCTCCCTGTACGTTCTCCGTTTGTTTGATTAAAATATCATTGGTATCCTTTATCAAAGCACCTTTAAAAAACAAAAGCGCACAGTATTCTTTAAATACATGCATCAAAACTATGTTATTTTTCTGAAACGTGTAACAAGGGACGCCCCACTTCAATTCTTCGGTAAGCTTACAGTCAAGAATGATCATTCTCAATTCCTCTAATTCTTTCTGCCACTTTTTGACTTTACTAAAATAAAAATCAACCTTAGGATTCATTTCATTCTTTGTCATAAAATGTTAATTTACTAGTATTGAAATCGGTTATGCGCAAAGGGTGTTTATAAAGCTCGTGGATTCCTTTCCGCTATACTTTTAAATAATCGATCAAGTACTTCTTCTATCAAGATGAAACACTTGTCCTATTGATCCAATCCTTCCCTCTTAGTTTTTGAACCTTAGTTTAAAAAACAAAATTGTTGAAGAGAGAACCAGTGTAAAAATATTTGAAATAATAACTGGAAGGGAGTTAATAAGCAACCCGTAAATCAACCAAAATATCACTCCTAAGCAAAAAAGAGAGAACATGACCAACGATAGATCTTTGGCAGAGCGGCTTTTCCATGTTTTAACCACTTGTGGTAAAAAGGAAATAGTGGTAAGGCAACCTGCTGTAAGGCCAAGAATTTCAGTGAAAGTAGAATTCATGTCCAAAAATAGATAACCAAAAACAATTTTTAGTTATTGATGCCTAAATTCTATCTTTGAGGCAGATGAATTTAGCTATGAATTTCAACGCAATCGATACCAAGAAAAAAGTACCAATTGATCCAATCGAGCTAATGCCGACCGCTTTATCAACCTGCATCAGATCTGAGACTCAAAACCATTGGCATTGTGAATAACTAGGAGCTGTATCAGAGGCTCCCATTTATATATCCGCCTTCTTTAATTTCAAATAACTGAAATAATTAAAGAGAAAAGCCCACACTAGTGCGATTGCAATGGCCGTTAAGCTTACATAGTCTTGTATTTCTTGAAACGCATAACGCGCAAAGGGCAATGGGACTAAATTGGTAATCGACTCCAACGGGAAGAATTGTTTCAACCAGCCAATGCTCGGTTCAAGGCTTTGACGGAAAAGATTGAGTTTAATAATTGCTTCGATCATGTGCGATAACATTAATACAACAATGGTTAGTCCTGATCGTTGAATAAATACGCCCAACATCAATGCATAGGATAAAAAGGCAAATACTTCTAAAAAGTAGGCGAGTAAAAACCCGATTCCATTGGAGATATCACCTATGTGTAATTCAGGCGTATAAATCAAACCCGTGAGCATGATGATTAAAAACAACATCGCCACGCTCATCAAACTCAATAGTACATTCATTAATATCTTGGATTGGATGAACTCCCATCGACTCAACCCATCTATAATATTTTGACGCAGCGTACGGTATTGATATTCATTCGTGATCGATATAACCACCATTACCGAAAGTACCAACTTGAAGAGCCCGCTAATCCAAATCAGGTTCTGCCAAATATCTGGGAAATGATATAAAGGAATTCTGTTGATATTGATTTCTGAACCGAAATCTTCAAACTTGCTAGCAATCCATTTTAAAATTTCCATACCACTGGCCGTGGTAAAGCCAAGGGTAAGAAAGTATAAACCACAAATCACCCAGAAAGTACGGTAGCTGGTGAGTTTTTTTAAATCGATTTTTAATAAATGTAACATGGTTCCAATTTCAAGTTAAAAAATTTTACGCTGCAAGTTTCAAGCTGCGGGTCACGAGCGATTAACTTTACTTCCGACAACATCAGCATCTGCCAACTTTATCAATGAGCCTCTGACAGAATTTCTAAAAACTGCTTCTCTAATGTCTTTTTCTTTGTTACCAAATGCGAGGCAACAATGCCCTTGTCAATCAAAAACTTATTCAAGTCTTGGCTGTGAAAGCCATCTTTCATCATCACTTGAAAAAGTCCGTTTTCCTTTTTGATAGTAGCGCTTCCGGCAAACTCTTGAAGTAAAACAGAAAGATCATCGTGGTATGCCATTACCTCAACAATCTCTTCACCCTTGCCTACTTCATCCACGGGTCCGCTGTGCATTAATTTACCTCTCCTTAACACCGCAAAGTGGGTACATACTTTCTGCACCTCATCTAGTAAATGGCTCGCTAAAATAATTGTCTTACCATCTGCTGCAATGCGTTTTACAATTTCGCGTATCTCCGCAATACCCATCGGGTCCAGTCCGTTGGTTGGCTCGTCTAAAATCAAAATGATAGGATCGCTCACCAGTGCCGAAGCAATAGCAAGGCGTTGTTTCATCCCCAATGAATATGTTTTATACTTATCGTCCTTGCGCGAACTAAGATCTACGATATCTAATACTTTGGGGATATTGTTCACATCCGCTCCCTTAATCAACGCGTTGAGTTCCAGATTTTTTTGCCCACTTAGGTAGGGATAGAAAATAGGGTGCTCTAACACTGCTCCAATTTTCTTTCGGGTCAAATGAGAAGCAGGTTCTCCAAACCAAGTGAAACTGCCTGAGGTAGGATTAGTTACTCCCATCAACATACCTAATGTAGTTGTCTTGCCACTACCATTAGGCCCCAGCATTCCAAAGATTTGGCCACGTCTCACTTCCAAATCTAATTGATTAACCGCACAGAGCTTGCCGAAATTCTTTGTCAACTTTTGAATGGATAGCACTACTTCACTCATTTTATTATTGGGTAATAATTTCAAAAATAATGTACGCGAGACTAGTTCTTTTTGGCTTTTTTTATTTCATCGTCTTCATCTTCACTTTCCTTGTGAAGTTTTTTCTTGTCTTTGCCACCAGTGGCAAAATCCTTTATCTTTTGCCCAATGTCGGTGCTTTGATCTAAGGAATTAAATAAAGAGCCTGCCTTGTTTAAGGCCACCTTTCCTAAAATATCCAATACGTAAAGATTGGTCGAATCACTGGCAAGAATCACTGTTCCCTTCACATTACCACCACTCTCTCTTATCAATACATCAAAATTCTTTCCATCCATCCGCGTGGTCATCATCTCTTCATAGTTCTCGCCATGATACTTTTTCTTTAGTGAAGTATATTCTGCCAATGTAAAGTTCTGCTTGCTCTTATCAATCATCAAGAAGCGCATCTTTTCAATGTCTTTGATCAACTCATCAAACTCTTTGCTATCTTTTTGATTTAGCATCTTCAAGGTATTCTTGTAAAAAAACAATGACATACCCTCGTATTTCTTATCGAGGTCTTCTGTTGTTTTAGTCTGCCCGATTGCTAAGACCGGGATTAAGAAAATGATTGGGAGGAATTTTTTCATAAGAGAAATTATAAAGATAAGATGGTAAACGGAGAAAAATAAAAAAGGGTACACGATTTCGCATCATGCACCCCTTCTTTTGAAAATTATTTCTTTTTATTCTTATCCTTGTCTTTATCTTTCATTTTTTCAAGATTCTTCAACCCGTCAATATTTACGGACTTACCGATCTTGGACATTTCTTTCAAATCAATCTCGCCAAAAATAGTCATCACCAAAAACTCTTCATTGCCGCCCATCACCATCACCAACTCACTGATTTTTCCACCAGACTCTTTGGTAAAAAACTTCATGTCTTTATCCTCATCACGGATGGTCATCAATTCCTCAAATTCACCTGCAGGAATCATAGACATCGCTTCTTTGTAAAGCTCGCGCGCGTTACGCGCATTCTCCTTTTTTAATATTTTCAACCCTTTGATCTTGCTAATTGCACTAATCATTGATTTCTCAGAATCCGTATCTCCATCCAAATTGGCCATCATGCTAAACATTTTGCCGCTAATATTTACTTCCCCAAATGTTTCATCATTTTGATATTTGCCAAAGAACTTTGCAATTGCATCATTTTGTGCCTGGGCTGCTACAGCCACCATCATCAACACGCCTACTATTAATTTTTTCATAACTCTTAGTTTTCTTTTTAGTTTTTTTAAATGTTCACTTTGTTTTCCTTCAACACTTCTGTCTTACCCTGTATCTTTTGTTCTGCTTCATTAAAAATCCGAATCTTACCTGCTTCTTTGCGCGCCTTGCTAAAACTGTTCGAAATCATCATCAGCGCTTTCTTGGTTTCCTCTAAGGCTACCCTAGGGTCACTAAAAGTATCCTTAGCCTCCGGTGGGTATGCTTTCCGAACCTCTAACCTTACAAAATAACCAGCCGCAACCATTACCAAAATCCCCGCTGCAATTCTCGCATAGTTAGAAAACATTCTCACCGATTTGCCCGCTGGCCTATGGTTCAATATTTTTTTCTTCACCTCAGCATCAAATTCCGTTCCGCCTACTGTTTGCTTACGCTGCCCTTCAAAGTAGCGAAACAATGCTGCAGTTTCTTTCATCTCATCGGGCACTTCGCCTTGAAAGTGCTCGCGCAACTGCTGCTCTTCCTCGAGCGAAGTTTCGCAACTCCAGTACTTGTCCAGCAACAGCTTCCAATCTTTAGAGTCCATACGCATTTATTTTTATTAACCGTTCTCGCACAAAATTTCGTGCCCTAAACAAATTCACTTTTACCTGGCTCATGTCCAGTTCCAGAATTTCACAAATTTCATTGTAGCTGTAGCCTTCAATGTCGCGCAAGTGCATCACCTGCCGTTGCTTCTCGGGTAAAGCCGCTATCAGTTCATTTACCCGTTTCATGCTTTCATGTATTTCAGTTCGTTCATACGGAGTTAAACTTTCTTGCCTTATTTCAAAACCTTCTTCCATCGAATCGGTGACCCTGCGTTGCTTCGAGCGAAGACGATCAAGTGAGAGGTTTTTGGTGACGCGCATACACCAAGCCTCCATGTTGTCAATCGCAGCCATCTGCTCGCGACCGTTCCACACTTTAATCATCACCTCTTGCACCACATCTTTGGCCTCCTCGCTGCTACCCAAAAGTCTAAAAGCAAAGCGGAAAAGCTTGTTCTTGGTAGGCAACACACGAGTTTCAAAGAGTTCAGTATTCATCGTTTCAAGAGCAAGACGGTGAGGTTATTAGGATGTTACAGGTAAATATAATTTTTTTTGGGCGGCTTGCGGGCTATTCGTTCCAAGTCCGTCCACGCGCGAATCCCTCGCGCTTCGGGCTTTCCACTTCTATCCCTGCCGCAACGAGCAGCTAATATCCAGGGCTTATAACTAATCTTAAAGGGTGCATTCCAAATTGTCGCGGCACGAAACGTTCCTAACGGAACGTAAAATGCACTCTCGCTATCTTTTCTACCCACCAATCGTCCCTTCGGGA
>JAYVPS010000142.1:0-24365 GCA_043757225.1 Cytophagales bacterium
AAGTAGTTTCATTGGCACCTGTACGCCACACCTGACCAAATGGAACTAAGGCACCCATAATCTTGCGGCCTTTAGCAGAAGGCTGGTGATAATCAATGATTACTGTTATACCATCTGATGTGCCCGTAGCTTTTGCTGTCGGGCTAGCCAATTTTTCTTGAGAGAACGCTGCGAAAGTTAATCCGAGAACAGAGAGAATGAGAAGTGATTTTTTTTTCATATTACTTATTGGTTAGTGGGTTGTAAAATATAACGAAGTGCCAAACATCAATTATAATGCCTGGCACTTCGCTTAAAACTTAAATGATCTTATAAACTGGTGTAATAACGTTTGTGTTTCCGGTTTAGTTTTCAAGATTGCTATTTTCTTTTGTTAAATTTTAGTTATCCGTTTCCTTTGAAACAAGTAAATCTCTGAAACTCTGGCAATCAATAGATTCAAACTAACCTAAAGTATCTATTATGCTTTTTGAGTGCATTGTAACTTTTTGACTTGATTGAGTTGGAAATAAGATAGGCAAGCGTGTATCTATTTGAATTTTATTTGGCGGAAATTGGTTATTTTCCAAGTTGACCTAAAGCATTTAGTGCACGGCTTCCTCCCATTTTATTCATGCTCTTCATCATCTTCTTCATGCCCTCAAATTGCTTGAGTAATTGATTGACTTGTTGGATATCCGTGCCGCTACCTTTTGCAATTCTTGTTTTGCGGCTTGCATTAAGTTTATCCGGATTTTCGCGCTCGTCATTAGTCATCGAGCGAATGATGGCCTCTACTGGCTTAAATGAATTGTCATCGATGTCTACATCCTTCATTGCCTTGCCAACACCTGGTATCATGCTGAGCATCTCTTTCATGTTGCCCATCTTTTTGATTTGCTGAAGCTGTGTAAGAAAGTCGTTGAAGTCGAACTGATTCTTACGCATCTTGGCGTTAAGCTTGCGTGTTTCTTCCTCATCAAAAGTTTGCTGGGCTTTCTCTACTAAACTCACCACATCGCCCATGCCTAAGATACGACCCGCCATACGGTCAGGGTAGAAGCGATCAATCGCTTCCATCTTTTCACCTGAGCTAATAAATTTGATTGGTTTCTCTACGACTCTGCGAATGGAAAGTGCTGCACCACCGCGAGTGTCACCGTCCATCTTAGTTAAGACCACACCATTAAAATTCAATCGGTCATTGAATGCTTTAGCCGTGTTCACAGCATCTTGACCTGTCATGGCGTCCACCACAAACAAAGTCTCCGATGGGTTCAGCGTATCTTTCAATTTGGCGATCTCATCCATCATCACTTCGTCTACGGCAAGGCGGCCGGCAGTATCGACAATGACTACACGATGATTATTTTTCTTCGCATGCTCTACAGCAGCTTTGGCAATTTTTACAGCGTCCTTATTATCGGGCTCGGCATAGACTTCTACACCAATCTGCTCTCCCAATACCTTAAGCTGATCAATCGCTGCAGGTCGATAGATATCACAGGCCGTCAACAAAACACTCCGGCCTTGTCGTTTGAGGTAGTTGGCAAGCTTTCCTGAAAAAGTGGTTTTACCCGATCCTTGTAGACCGGCAATCAAAATTATGGTGGGGTTTCCTTCTAGAACGATGTCTTCACTTGCACCGCCCATCAAAAGAGTTAATTGATCATTAGTAATTTTGGTCAACAATTGTCCGGGCGAAATAGCAGTAAGCACATTCATGCCCATCGCCTGCTCTTTGATTTCGTCTGTTACTTCCTTGGCTACTTTATAGTTTACGTCTGCATCGATCAGTGCTTTGCGAATTTCCTTGATGGTGCTGGCTACGTTTATTTCGGTAATTCTTCCCTGGCCTTTGAGGGTTTGAAATGCTTTTTCTAGTTTGAGACTGAGGTTATCGAACATGGAACAGGATTATTTTATTTTTGGATTTGCGCGTTTTTGAAATATAAGATTGCAAAGGTAATGTCTATTTTGGAATCAGAAAATCAGAAAGTTGGTAAAATGCCAACTTTCATTTATGTTTGAAAGGTGAATGTGGTAAGCCGAAAAAAATTGGTGGAGTTTTATCAGGTTTACACAGATTCGCGAGAACCGTTGGAAATGTGGTACAAAGTCTGTAAAAAAGCAGATTGGAAGAAATTCAGCGAAGTCAAGGAAGTTTATTCATCGGTAGATTGGGTGGGTGATAATAGAGCTGTATTTAATATCAAGGGCAACAAATACAGACTGATTGTGCGTTTTAGTTTTAGCTATAAAGCGATGCAGGTTAGGTGGATCGGAACTCATTCTCAGTTTAATGATGTTGATGTACATAAAATCTAAGGTATGAAACAGTGGATGGTATTGGAAAATAAAAATGACTATGAATTAGCCATTGAACGGATCGAAAAACTAATGGAGATCAATCCGGGGCTTAAAACAGACGCAGGTCGCGAGCTTAAATTGCTTTTACTTTTGGTGGAACGCTACGAAGACGAACACTATCCTATTGGTTTACCTGATCCCATCGAAGCAATCAAAATGCGGCTAGAAGATTTAAATTTTCTTCCCGCTGACCTCATTGAAGCAATCGGTGATAAGGGAACAGTCTCAAAAATTTTAAACCGAAAACTCCCCTTGTCTCTCAGAATGATCCGTAACCTTTCTGCACTGCTTAAACTTCCTTCGGAAATTCTTATTCAAGAGATTGAGAAGAAGGCTGCTTGATGAATTGTAATTTATGGTATATTTTTCGCGAACTACGCTCGAAACTGAAAATAAGAATAAACCTCCCCAGCCTTAAACTCACTCTTTTCTTTAGGCAACTCCAAAAACCCGTCCGCATCTTTTAGATTGGCGAAGTCTCCAGAGCCGCCTCCAGTAATTGGATAGGCCATGAGTTTCCCTGATTCATTTTTGGTTTGAACTTGTAAAAAATAGGTGAGGGGCGAGTTGAAAACATAATCTTTTGCCAGGATAGCGGTTGACTCTTGCACTTCGGTATTCAGACTTTTCATCAACCACACCTTAACATACTTATAAAAACAGAGGTAGGTAGAGACGGGATTCCCCGGAAGGGCAAAAACAAATTTATTTTTCGAACAACCAAACCAAAGAGGCTTGCCTGGCTTCTGGGCTACCTGATGAAATTGCTTCCTTATTCCAAGAGATTCCAAAGCCAATGGAACAAAGTCAAATTTACCTTTTGAGACCCCCCCTGATAAAATGATCAGATCATAATTGGATAAAATCTGACTCAACTCCTTTTCAATTTCTTCCTTGTTATCTTTTAAATGAAACAAGGTAGAAGCGCAACCGAGTTGCTTTAGACTAGCTTGCAAGGAATAACTATTAGATTTCCTGATCTGATACGGCAAAGGATTCTGATCAACATCTACTAACTCATCACCTGTTGATATAATCGCGGTCTTGGGGAATTCATAAACAACAACATTATTTTTTCCAACAGAGGCTAAGAGGGCAACTTCAGCAGGTGATAGAATCACCCCAGGACTCAGAAGGACATAATCTTTCTTTGCATCCTGCCCTTGCCGGTGAATATTTTGTCCTTCGCTAATTTTTTGTTCTGATAAAGTTGCTATTGAGTTATTGATTGTGATGTTTTCATAAGGGATAACAGTGTCAGTCCCGATGGGAAGCAGCGCACCGGTCATTACTTCAATTGAACCATTTGAATCTTTCAGGCGTAGCGATGCTTTTCCGGCAGCCTGAACTCCTTCAATAGAAAATTCACGTTGTCCATTTACATATTCCTTGAAACTCAAAGCGATTCCATCCATGGTAATCCTATCAAAAGGAGGAAGGTCTCGATCAGCCTTAATTTCTTCTGCCAGTATTAGCCCTAAGCATTCTTGAAGTTGAACAGTTTGTACCCTTGGGATAAAAGGGTTTGAATAAATTATGTCGGTTGCTTCCTTTACACTGATCATTCTTTGTTACTTTTATTCCACAAAGACACGAAGTTATGTTTTCTTTGGAGATTAATTTTGTTTAAAGATATTTTCAGAAGCATTCAAACTTTGTATTTCCTTTATGACTTAGTGCCTTCATGACTAATTATGAAATGAAAAATAAATTTACTCACATTAGTTCATCGGGCAACCCGCAGATGGTGGATGTCTCAAAGAAGAAAGTAACCCTGCGGACGGCTAGCGCCCAAGCTATCGTTCATTTGGGTAAGGATATTATTTCCAAAATGCAAGACGATGAATTAATTACCAAAAAGGGCCCCGTATTTCAAACGGCTATTATAGCAGGAGTGATGGGGGCGAAGAAGACAGCGGATCTCATTCCTTTTTGCCATCCTCTTGGGCTAGAAGATTGCCAATTGAAGATTACTGTAAAGGGCGATCGTGCAATTATTAATTCATTGGCCATAGTCACAGGAAAGACGGGTGTGGAGATGGAAGCTTTGACTGCATGCTCTGTCGCGGCACTAACGATTTATGATATGTGTAAAGCTTTGTCACACAACATTGTTATTGAAGAAATAAAATTGCTGGAGAAGACAGGAGGGAAGAAGGATTTTAAGAGAGCTTAATCTTCGCGATAGAGTAATATCTCCACTCTTCTATTTTTTGCTCGATTTTCTTCCGTATCGTTTTCGGCAATGGGCGCACGCATCCCTTTTCCATCTACCGTTACTCTGGCTTCATTTAATCCATTCTTGACTAAGAATTTTTTTACGGATTCCGCACGCTTTAATGATAGCTTTTCATTAAATTTTTCATGGCCAATGTTATCTGTATGTCCAATAATTTTTACTTTCAAGTTTCTGTCTTCTTCTAATGATTTACCGAGGTCATTGAGGAATAATTCAGTCTCATCATCTAAGTCAATGCTATTATAGTCAAATTGAAATCGAAGGGTAATTTTTTCGACCATATAGGGTTCATGACGCAATGTACCCGTCTTCGCATCAGGTTGAATTTTTGTGGTATCAACTTTTGCTATCTCTAGCTGATTTACTGTTGAGAAGGGAATTGAATCTTCTTTCACCATTTTGTTATTCATCACTTTTGTGATCGAATTGGTCTTTGGTGATATCTTTTTTGCTACATTTTTTTTCTGCTGCTCCTTCGGGTTCTTACTTCTTTGCCGTCTGGTTTTGGTATCAACAAGCCTCCTGATTTCTAACCCTACTTCAAGCGCACCAAGATTACCGGCATTGTTTACGAATAGTGGAAAGTCATAGCTAACACCAAACGAAAAATTTTCGCGATGCAATTGAAACCCAACAATGCCCGATCGACCAGGAACATACTTTGTCAGGACATCGATTTTTGCTGTTGCCTGATTGGGCATTGGTTTCATTTGGTACTGAAACCTTAGCCCCATATTGAATAGGTGATTAGCGGAATTTCCTGTATAAAGTACCTCAGGAAATATAGATAACTCGTTTCTTTGGTAAACTTGGATGCCTCCATGGAAGACGAGAGTTGATGAGAGCTGACTGTTAGTTCCAATAAACGGATCTTTTGGTCGATTGATGTCAAATAATGAGAGCCCCCAGTGAGCGATAATTTTTTCCTTTCGATCCGTTTGTTGCCAGTAAACTCCGGTACTAAAAGTAGAATAACTGTTCCGAAATTCAGATAAGGTCTCACCATTGAATGCGGAAGCACTGAACCCCCGATCAGGAATATATTGTTGACTTGTATTAAGCCCATCTAAACTAATGCTGCGGGATTGCAGGAGTCCTTTGAAGCCAATGGATAAAATCTCGTATCGGGTTAATCGGATATTAACTGCATAGCTTAGCGAGGCTTCTTGAGTTCTAAATATCCCCCCTGAGCGATCATCCATCATTGTAATGCCCACACCTGACCAGGGCCTTCCTGTACTCTGGTTTAAGATAGGATATGAAGCCGATAGAAGATTACTTGAAATGTTGAAATCGCCCCCTGTTTTTTGTGTTCTAGTTATAAAGGAGACAGCAGCATAACCAGAGGTACCAAGCATGGCGGGGTTGATTCTTTGCTGAGAAAAATTATATTGAGAAAATTGAAAATATTGTGCTTTTGCGTGAGCAAAACAGAGAGTGGAGGCGATAAGGAGGAATCTTAGTTTCACTACAACGACTATCTTACTAATAAAACAGACCCATTGGTTTTTCCATTGAGTTGAATTGACTGTCCACTATTTTGTCGGCCCCCAATTTTCCAGTAGTACAAACCACTCGGCTGAGGAGATCCTGCTTTACTTCCATTCCAACCTTGAGAAGATGCCAGAGACCAATCGGTGGTTTCAAATACTACGTTGCCTTCACGGTTATAAATTGCGAACGAAAAATCTTGTACGGAATGAAGGCCAAGTATTTTTAGTTCATCATTTTTGCCATCTCCATTAGGCGTAAAAAGAGTAGGTAAGAATGCTGTCTCAATCACTTCCACAGTTACTGCTCCTGTCTTGTTACAGCCAATGGAGTCAGTTGCTTGTAATGTATAGTCGGTAGTCTGCAAGGGTGAAGCATTGGGGTTGGGTACCTGACTGTTATCTAATCCTGTGACAGGTGACCACAAATACTTTTTCATGCCAGAGGCATTCAATTGCACGGTTTCTCCCTTGCGAATCAGAAAGTGATTGTCAGGCAGAGATAATTCCGGCTTGCTGATTTTTATGTCAAACTCTTTGGAATAAGTACAGCCTAATGAAGAAGCTTCAACTTTAACCAACTGAGGCTCATTGAATTTTATTTCTACGGTGTCTTTGGTGGATTTCGAGCTTCCCCACGTCCATAGCACTTTTTCCCAACCACGATTTATTCCAAGCTTAATGCTGATGTCTTCACAAACGTATTTTGTTTCGTTCTCTTTTTTAGAAATCCCATTAACGTTGATTACCCAAATGTTGTTTTTGGCACAATCTCTGCTTTCAGGCACTACTGAATAAATGGTGTCATTGGCGATAGCAATAAACTGATGCGTGGTTGCTATTTCTAAAAAACCTTTGGTGGTCGAAAACCAATAAGCCTTGCTACTGGCTGTCAAAAGAATATTCTCGTTCTGACAAACTTGTACATAGTCATGCTTTATATCAAAACAAGACAACATGCATCCGCAGTCTCCACCTCCACCATGACATTCGCTTCTTTCCGCTCCGTTGAAAGCGTTGTCGATTGGCTGAATCAAATAGGAGTAGCGATCATCAGATAGGTTATTTATGATAGCAAAATTATTGGTGGTTTGGTTGCCATGAGTAACCAGAATGCGCTCAAGATCAAATTCTGGGTTAACCACACTTTGAGAGTTACCCCGTTGCCCTAAATAAACATCAAAGGTTAATGCGCTGTTGGGAGTCTTGTCATCGGTGGCACCACCCCAATAAAGAATTGTCTTGTTAAACAAGGAAATAGCGAAACTGATCCCAGATTTTTTAGGACGCTTATTTATTTCTGTAGTTTTATATTCATAAATCCAAACCACTTTATATCCAACTGAATCTTTTATGGTTAATAAATCAAGATCTCCATCGCGATCATAATCGCCCCATCGTTGTGTGATCAAACCAGTAGTATCAATGTCAAGTAATGTTCCGCTTGAATTTTTGATTGCATTGAATTTCTTTCCGTTCTCCCTTTTTCCTTGAAACGAAAGATCAACCAATCCATCCGAATCAAGATCGGCCAACAGCAAATTGCTTTTGCCAATGTCAACAATGGAATCGGTGGCAGTAAAATTTGATTGATTATTTGTAAAATAGCTGATTTGATCAATCTGTCTTCCATTCTTTCCTGCGACAACCAAATCAAACCAGCCATCGTGATTGAAATCACCGGACTCCACTTTCCCATTGACTGGATTGTTAATTGCTATGTATTGAAATTTGAATTTTCCTTTATTCTTTAATAATTGAAGGAAAGGGTTGCCGTTTTTATCAGATCCAGAAATAATAATATCGTTCAATCCATCCTTCGTAAAATCCCTTGCGCTTAACGACTCGATATTGATATTTGATGAGTCAAGTTTAAGTAGATAGGTGATGCCGGCTTTAAAAATTTTAAAAGAACCTGACTCTGCAATAATCAAATCTTCTTTACCATCGTTATCTAGGTCGACAAACAATGTGGCGCTGGCCGATATGTTTGGCAACCCTTGATTTACTTTTGAAAATTGAAAGTTACCATTGTTAAAAAGAGCAGTGGTAATTGACTGTCCACTGGTGCTTCCGAATAGAACCAAGTCTGCCTTTCGATCATGGTTAATATCCTTTACGCAAAAGCTCTTAAGTAAAATATTTTGTTGAATAGGAGGATTCGCAGTGAATGACGTTAAATTGTTCTTTAACGAAATCAATTTTAAACTTTGCTGAGAATTTTGACCAAGGATTAACACGTCCAAAAAACCATCATTGTCTATATCTGCCCATGAAAGATTCACAGTCGTGATAGAGTTATCTTTCCAAGTGAATTTCTTCACTAAATTTTGACCTTTTGCAATTAAGCAAATTAGTAAAAAAAGAAAGAAGAGGTTATATTTCATAAACAAGGTATCTTTTACAAAATTGCGTTCAGGAATTTTATCAAAAAGTAAGGCTAATATCATCGAAGTAAGCCTCACCGGTCGTGCATCCTGAATATATTAAATAGATTGTTAATATCTTGATTGTAGGGTCGACATGATCTAGCTTAATACTAACTTCTTTCCAATTGAATTTGCCCGTAATAGGCGTAACATTCTGCGTTGTTACAAATTGCTCAGCGTTCCCATCTGCAAGCCCGTCAGTAGAAATTTTATCATCTCCCCGAATAGCGATGCAAACCCCATACCCTGTTAAATTACCCTTTATCATGACTTTTAAGGTTACTGCTTTTCCTGAAGGTATATTATTAGTAATTCTTTGCGTCCATAATGTTAATTGGCTGGAATCAGAATTGACTGAGGAAATTTTTAGCGACCGAGTTGGTGAAAATGATTCAGCATTATCCCATTTTGCAATCTGCTTGCTATCACCTCTCGTTACCCAGCCTGTTGGTGTATCTGTACCGGATTCTACATTTCCGTTAATGATCAATTGTGATAGTTTTACCTCTTCTTTGGTACAGCTACCAGCTAAAAACGATGCGATAGTAAATAGTGTCAACCGAGCCATTTTTTCTGTTTTCATATTTTATAAGTTTTTGGTGGAGAAAATTAATTATTTCATTTACTGATTTTAAAAGTAAAAGGCACTGATATTTTGCTGGGAACAGGCCGACCATTTAACGTGGCGGGTTTCCACTCAGGCATATTTTTTATTAGCCTTCCTACCTCTATGTCGAATGGTGAGCCAAGAGAATTTAGTACTTCAATGTGTTCAACTAGGCCGTCTTTATTGATAACAAAGGCTACAGTCTCAACGCCTTGAATCGAATCTTTAATTGCGACCACAGGATATTTTAATTCGGAATCAAAATAAGTGTAAAGATGTGGGTAACCTTGTGCAGGTTCGGCAGCCACATATTCTTGTTTGAACTCAATCTTTGTATCAGCACTATCTTCTTGCTTTTTGTTTAAGGGAAGTGCTTGTTTCCTTTTTGTCGTTTGGTTAGCGATCTGTTTTAGTGGTGGCAGTTCGAATTGAGTGGAGTCCTTTGGGTTGCCTGATACTGGTTGCTCTTCAGCGAGTGTTGGTTTACTGTTGTTTGCTATTTCCGGAATAACTTCATTGGACGAACTATATTCATTGACCCAGTAATAGGCCAATGAGATAATTATTGCTGCGCCTGCTAGCAAACCAGCGTTCTTTAAAATTCTTGGAATTGTTCTATTAGAAGATTGCTTGTGGCGAGCTATTAGCTGGTCGAAGTTCATGTGCTTTTCGATATCTTCGTCCGTAACTTCTGGTTTACCTTTCATTATTTTATATTTCATAGCTTCAGAAATTGCTTTTTTATTTTATCTAAGATTCTGTAGGTCTTAACCTTCGCATACGTTTCGGTTATTTCCATAATCTCACCAACCTCTTTAAACGATCTTCCTTCAAAGAATCGTAACTGAATAATTTGTAACTCGTTTGCACTCAACTTTTGTAAAATGTCAGGCAACAGTTTCTCCAACTCTTCAATCGTATTTCCGTGGTTCAACTCTTCGAAAAGTGAATGGGTAGCTTCGTCATCTATCACCACTTGGCGCGCGCGCTTTGTCTTCCGAAAGTAGTCGTTGCACTCATTTATACTTATTCGGTACAACCAGGCAGAAAATGGCAATCCCCTGAACTGAAACTTACCTAGGCCCATTAAGGCCTTTAAAAACACTTGTTGAGTAATATCGGCTGTCAATTCTTTGTCTCCAACTCGATGAAGAATGAACAGGAATATCTTCTTAAAGTACTTTTCATAGATTGGTTTAAATGCTTGTGAATCAGATTGTGATTCCTGCAGAATAAAATCCTCATCGTAAGAAATTCCTTTAATAATTATTGGCTCTTTTTCCACTACGGTTTGTGAACAGTTTTGAATTATAATGCAGGATTAAGGAAAAGATACAGCTTAAAGCTGAAAATTAATTTTAAAATTACCTCTTGGGGATTGTCAATAATATCACATAATAGATGATAAAAGTTGTGCTATATTTAAAGTGTCTAATAACTAGTTGGCACTATGAAAACACACTTTAGAGATTTCATCCCAGAAATTCACTTAAACATTATTGACCGAGACCTTTTATTACTGCTTATCAGTGCCTTAGGTGTCAGTATTGCATTTTTTACTGTAACAGTAATGGTAGTGAGTAGATTTTAGATTCTATTATGGATGGGCAGATACCCATTCTTCTCCGTCTTCGTAGATTTCCTTTTTCCAGATTGGAACGGTTTGCTTGAGCGTATCAATAATAAACTGGCATGCCTCGAAAGACTCCTTTCTATGTGGCGTAGAAACAGCAAGCACAATAGCCTCATCGCCAATTGCTAATATTCCAGTTCGATGACTAATTGCTACTTTTAGCAAAGGCCATCTTGTACAAGCTTGGTCTATTATCTTTTGAATTTCTGATTTCGCCATTGCTTCATAACATTCATATTCCAGTCGGATCACTTTTTTATTAGACGTATTTGATCGTACTGTCCCAATGAAAACATTCAATGCTCCCGCCTTCGGGCTTTCTGCCGCTTGGATGATTTTTTCTCTGGCAATTGGGTTACTGGTAATTTCGATCATAAATCAGTTAGGATGTAAAAGGTTGAATCACCCACCGCTGACAGGAGGAATTAGTGCAATCTCATCCGTCTCTTTTAATTCTGTGGCATCTTCTGAATAATTTTGATTTACGGCAATAAATAGCGACCGTAACTTTTCTAACTCCGGATAGTAGGAAATTAGTCCCTTTCTCAGATCAATGACTTTGCTACCCATGATTTCTATTGTTACTTCCTTGCCGCCCATCATGTCTCTGGCCACGCCAAAGGCTTTTACTGTAAACTTCATTTTGTAAAGATCGTTTTTTTTGCCCGATCATTTCTATCTTTCGAGCATATTAGAAATGGGTAAGCAACAACTTTTTGACAATCACGGCAGGCCAATCAATTATTTGCGCCTAGCGGTAACCGATCGATGCAATCTGCGCTGTTTTTACTGCATGCCTGAGGAAGGTATTCATTATCTTCCAAAAAAAGAGCTTCTCACCTTCGAAGAAATAGAGCGTTTGATCGAGCTTGCGGCCTCCATGGGCATTTCTAAAGTGCGACTGACCGGTGGTGAACCTTTTGTGCGGACTGATTTAATGGAATTGATCCGTAAAATTGTCTCGATCCCGGGTATCAATGATCTACACCTGACTACCAATGGTGTTCTTACGGCTCCACATATCCAAGAATTAAAGTCATTGGGTATTGCTTCGGTGAACTTAAGTTTGGATACATTGGATCGTAGTCGTTTTAAATTGATCACGCGCAGAGATGAATTTGAAAAGACCTGGGAAGCATTTCAGCTTTTGATGGCTTCTAATATTCCGGTTAAGATTAACGCTGTGGTGATGGAGGGAAAAAACATTGATGATATTGTATCGATGGTTGAGTTAACAAGGCTCTATCCTATCTCGGTTCGCTTTATTGAGGAAATGCCGTTCAATGGAGAAGGTACTCATTACCCTGTGTTGACTTGGACATACAAAAAGATATTAGAGCACATCAAAAGAGAGTTTCCCGGAATTCAAAAAATGGTTGATCCAGAGAATGCAACGGCTTATCACTATCAAGTGCCTGGTTTTAATGGTAACATCGGAATCATCGCAGCATTCAGTCGAACTTTCTGCGGAACTTGCAACCGAATTCGGGTAACCGCGCAAGGAGTGTTGAAGACTTGCCTGTACGATGATGGCGTCTTGAACATAAAAAACCTTATGCGAGAGGGCAAGACGAATGATCAAATAAGAGGAGAATTATTAAAAGCGTTTGCACACCGCTCTAAAGATGGATTTGAAGCCGAAGGACGAAGAAGGAGTGGGGCACCAGCAATTGAATCGATGTCAACAATTGGAGGATGAAACGAAACGCTAAGATATGCATGTTCAATGTTGAATTAGGCTGGAGCAATCGATGAAATAGGAGTTAGGATTTTAAACCGATAAATATGAAAATTAATTTAATTCTTGTGCTGAGTTTCTTAACACTGGCTGGCCATTCGCAAACCAGAATTTTCCCTGTGGTAAAAAATTATGGGAGTATTTTTGAGATCCCTTATGCTGAAGAAAAACCGGATCCTTCACTTGATTATAATATTGTGATAGAAGTGGAAAGAGAAAGTGAGAAGCCCGATTCATTAAGCTGGGCTTTGAATAATGTTGCCCGGTTGGTAAATCTTCATATAATGGGTGGAGTGGCGAAGGAAAAACTCCACGTGGTAATTGTTCTTCATGGAGGTGCCACTTACACGGTCATGCAAAACGAATCCTATAAAAAGAAATATAAAACAGATAACCCAAACATTAGTTTGTTTCACGAATTATCAGAAGCAGGAGTTAAGATTCTTGTCTGCGGCCAATCGCTTATCAACCGAAAAGTTGATCGCACTAAAATGGTGCCCGAAGTGAAGATTGCGACTTCTATGTTGACTACGTTGACGACTTATCAATTGAAGGGCTATGCCTTACTAAAATTTTAAATAGAAATAAGTTGGACATTCTAGGCGATTGTCCTTAAGCCGTATGATCATAAACCACCACCCATTTTCCCTCTTTCTTTCTGAATAATAAAGTAAAGACTCCGTTTGGGTTATCGGTAATCCGAGTCAGAAAATACTTTCCCGTTACAAGGTAAGCGCCAGTAGAAATAAAATCAATTCGAAGTATTTCAAATCGCAAGGTGCCCATCGCTTCTTTGGTGGGGTAATTCTTTTTATGCCTTGCTAGTGTGTTGTCCCAACCAGAAGTAATTTTGGATCCTATAAAAAGCAAAGAGTCTGATTTCCAATAGCCTACCATGTAGGCATCAATATCTGCTCCATTCCAATCAACTACCTGCTTATCCAATACAGCTCGGATTGCTTTTTCATCTTCCGGGTTTTTAGCTGTTCTGATAGGCTCACATCGGCTATGTATAAAAGCAACCCTCAGCCATTCGTAGCAATTTCTTGGGCATGACTTTCTGTGTTTGGGTATTCAAATAACCAAATCAAATTTGCACATTTGCGGTTGATAAAACTGATCTATGCGCAAAATTAAGTTCTCAGACATTCTTCCTCATGCAATCGCAGTAGCAACTTTCCTACTTGTTACAGTATTTTTTTTTAGCCCTATTTTCTTCGAGAATAAGGCATTAGAGCAAGGTGATATTAGGCAGTTTCAGGGCAGCAGTAAATCGATCAGCGACTATCGAAACGAGACAGGAGAAGAGGCCTTATGGGCACCGTCAATGTTTAGTGGTATGCCTGCTTATCTAATAAGCGTACGGTGGAGCGATGGCCCCGTAGTGTTGACAAAGAAAGTGATGGGGTTGTTTTTACCACATCCCGTTAATAGTATTTTTCTTGCCTTTCTCTGCTACTACATTTTACTTTTAAGTTTTAAGGTAAGGCCATACCTGGCGATAGCCGGGGCGCTTGCATTCGGGTTGTCATCATACATGATCATTGGCCTCTCGGCCGGACACAACGGGCGTATTGGCGCCATTGCTTTTGTACCCTTAGTATTAGCCGGAATTCATTTGGCTTTTTCCGGAAAACGTTGGGTTGGCTTCGCGCTTACTGCCATGGGCTTAGCGCTGCACTTGCGCGAAAACCACTTGCAGATAACATACTACATGGCATTAATGGTTGCCATGTATGGAGTAGTTCAATTTATTTATTCGTTGCGCGAAAAGCAGCTTACAGAATTCGCAAAATCAATTGGGGTTTTAATTCCTGCTGTTTTGATTGCTGTTGGAACTTTCTTTGGACAATTTTGGGCTATTACGGAATACAGTCATTATTCCATTCGAGGCGCTTCTGAGTTGGTGAAACCCGGGAATAAACAAAGTGGTGATGCAAAAGGATTAAGTAAAGAATATGCATTCCAATATAAATATGGTGTATTAGAGTCCTTGGCTCTTATGATTCCCGATTTCTACGGTGGCTCCAGCACAAAGGCTTTTGTACAAGATCAAAACAGTGCCAGCTACAAGGCTCTGGTTGCCAACTCAGGGGATAATGAGATGGCCAATCAGTTGGCAAATTATACTTCTCATTATTGGGGGCCACAGGGCTCAAGCATTGGAGCCTACTACGCAGGGGCAATTGTTGTTTTCCTTTTTGTGGTGGGAATTCTATTTGCTGATAAAAAATATGTTTGGTGGTTAGTCCCGTTGAGTGTGTTGAGTTTGATGCTAAGCTGGGGTGATAGCTTTTCTTCATTCAATTACTTTATGTTCGACTACTTCCCCGGCTACAATAAGTTTCGCTCGGTAAGTTTTGGCTTAGTTATTATTCACTTGGCCATGCCTTTACTGGGGATGCTAGGTGTTGAAAAATATTTGTCTTTGGGCATCAACAAGGAAGCAAAGAAAAAATTATTGATTGCATTGGGTGCAACAGGAGGAGTTTGCCTTGCCTTAATTGCGTTTGCCGGAATGGGCAGTTTTGCTGCCGATGGAGATGGACAATTGCCTGCTTGGTTTGCAAAAGTATTGAGTCAAGATCGAAGAGGGCTACTCAGGGCAGATGCCATTCGTTCCTTAGCATTTATCGCTTCTGTTTTCATCATGCTCTATTTCAATGTTGGTAAGAAAATATCAGAGATAGGCTTTTATGCTTTCTTGATAGTGATGATTACCGTTGATATTGCCGTGGTGGACAGGCGGTATTTTACCAAAGAAAATTTTCAGCGCAAGCGCGATAATGCATTTTTTGCCAACACACCTGCCGATGACGTAATCTTAAAGGATAAAAGCTATCACCGTGTTTTTAATATTCAAGGTGCAATGATTGAGGCCCGGACTTCCTATAACCACTTTTCATTGGGTGGATATCATGGAGCTAAACTAAGAAGGTATCAGGATTTATATGATTCATGCATAGCAAAAGAAATGCGGGAACTGGTTGGCGATGCGCAACAAGGAAAAGTTGATTTTAGTAAGTATGGAGTTTTGAATATGCTCAACACAAAATATATTGCTTATGGTGAGGAGGCAAACAATGTAATCTCTAACCCCAATGCAAATGGGCCAGCCTGGTTTGTTAAGGAAATTGCTATTGCCAACTCACCAACAGAAGAGTTAAAAAAAGTTGAGGAAGTGAACACTAAGGAAGTGGCGGTAATTGATAATTCCAAGTTTAAAATTTCAAGTACCCAGTATGATAGCTTGTCAACCATTCTTTTAAAAGACTCTAAGCCACCGTATTTAAAATACGAATCGGAGTCCTCGGTAAATGGATTGGCTGTCTTTTCTGAAATATATTATCCTAAAGGCTGGCATGCATTTATTGATGGCAAAGAGACAACTATTCTTCGCACTGATTATGTTTTGCGCGCGTTGGAAATCCCGCAAGGAAAACACGTAATTGAATTTAAGTTTGAACCTCGCGCTTACAGGGTAGGTAATAAAATTACGTTGGCCTCAAGTTGGTTGGTGTTATTGGTAACCTTGGGGTGCCTTGGTTGGAGTGTGAGAAAAGATTAAACGGAACGGGTCACATCAATTTTGGATGATTCGGAAAGATGTCATTTTAGAAACGAGACACTCTAAATAAATGTCAATTTATTTAGAGACAACAGTTCTTTCAATCTCCTTCAAATTCTCCATCTTCTTATTTCTTAAAAATCCATTAATGTCTTCAAAGTGCTCTTTAATTCTTTTGTTGCCAAATTCATAAACTTTAGTGGCGAGGCCATCCAGAAAGTCACGATCATGAGAGACTAAGATAAGGGTGCCATCATATGCTTTTAAGGCATCTTTTAAAATTTCCTTAGTCCGAATATCAAGGTGATTTGTTGGCTCATCAAGGATTAGTAAGTTCACAGGTTGGAGCAATAACTTAATCATCGCAAGGCGTGTACGTTCTCCTCCTGAAAGCATTTTTACTTTTTTATCGATAGCATCACCCCCAAACATAAATGCACCAAGTATGTCTTTTATTTTAGAACGGATGTCCCCAAGCGCAATTTGATCTATGGTGTCAAATACCGTAAGGTCTTCATCTAACAGAGATGCTTGATTCTGTGCAAAGTATCCAATCATAGAATTATGACCCAATTGAAGTTTCCCTTCAAAATCAATTTCGCCCATGATGGCTTTTACTAAAGTGGATTTGCCTTCCCCGTTTTTACCGATCAAGGCAATGCGCTCTCCACGAGAAATGGTTAAAGAGGCATCTTTAAAAACAACATGGTCGCCATATCTTTTTGTAAGGCCATCAATAATAACAGGATAGTTGCCGGAACGTGGGGCGGGTGGGAATTTTAAATTTAATGAGGATGAATCAACTTCATCAACTTCTACAATGTCAATCTTCTCCAGCATTTTTACCCGAGATTGAACTTGGAGAGTCTTTGAGTAAGTTCCCTTAAACCTGTCTATAAACCCTTGAATGTCGGCTATTTGTTTAGCCTGATCGTCAAATTGCTTTTGCTGTTGCTCTCTTCGTTCTTTCCGAAGTTGTAAATAATGTGTGTAGTTGGTTTTGTAATCGTAAATGCGACCCATTGTTACTTCGATCGTGCGGTTCGTGAGATTGTCAACGAATGTTTTATCATGACTGATCACAATAACTGCCTTCGCACCTGTCTTTAGAAATTCTTCCAGCCACTGTACCGACTCAATGTCCAAGTGATTGGTAGGCTCATCTAACAAAATTAAATCAGGCTTTTGTAATAAAATTTTCGCCAGTTCAATACGCATTCGCCAGCCACCACTAAACTCGGTAGTGTCTCTCGTAAAATCTGATCGCAAAAAGCCGAGCCCTATCAGTGTCTTTTCTACCTCAGCGTCAAAATTGATTTCCTCAATTGAATAATATTTCTCACTCAATTCTGAAACTTGTTCAATGATTTTTGAATATTCATCCGATTCATAATCCGTCCGTGTCTCCAATTGATGGTTAAAATCGTCCATCTGCTTTTTCATGTCAAGGATTTTAGAAAAAGCTTTGGATGCCTCCTGGAAGACGGTAGAATCGTCTTCCATTAGCAGGTGTTGAGGGAGGTATGCTATCACCGCGTCTTTTGGTGCCGATACCTTACCGCGGGTGGGTTTACTTATGCCGGCAATAATCTTTAATAGGGTAGACTTTCCTGCCCCATTTTTGCCCATCAAGGCCATTCGATCGTTTTCGTTGATGTTAAAAGTGATATCATTAAATAATACCGTACCGCTAAATTCTACGCCTACTGCGTCTACTGAAATCATAATTTTCAAAAATAAGGCGCAAAGATATTCTAATTTTGATTCTAATTTGCCTCCAAGTGATAAGACAAGGAGACATAATTGTCAGTTGTCAGGATCACTAAAAGTGGAGATGATCATCTCATTCTATAAGACATTATTTTTTTTGCGACAACCATTTAAAAACTGCGGTATCGGGAGAAACCGGTTCAGAAAAAAGCGCCATCTAAAGATTATTGCATATTGCTCCTTGATCTAATGAATTAAGCGCTGGATTATAGATATCGAGTGATGATATTCTCCAAATATTCTTGCTTACCGCTTGTTATCTCAGGTTCTCCATTTTCAATGGCAAAGGCTCTCAAATCCTCTAATGATAATTTCCCCTCTTCAAAGGCTTTTCCTTTTCCACTATCAAAACTTTTATAGCGATCTGCTCTTGTTTTTTTAAAATCAGATTTTTGTAAAATGTTATCAGCCGTTATTAAAGCACGTGCAAACAAATCCATGCCACCTATATGAGCATAAAATAAGTCTTGATGATCGGTTGAGTTTCTTCGAATTTTGGCGTCAAAGTTGATACCGCCTCCCATGAATCCTCCGACTTGAAGAATGACTAACATTGCTTCGGTAACTTCGTTGATGTTATTTGGAAACTGATCCGTATCCCATCCGTTTTGATAGTCACCACGGTTCGCATCAATGGAGCCCAACATACCTGCATCTACTGCTACTTGAAGTTCATGTTCAAATGTGTGGCCAGCAAGTGTAGCATGGTTTACTTCAATATTGAGTTTAAAATCATTGAGTAGATTATGTTGCCGTAAAAACCCAATCACTGTTTCACTATCATAATCGTATTGATGTTTGCTTGGTTCGCATGGCTTGGGCTCAATAAAAAATTGCCCTTTAAAGCCATTTGAGCGTGCGTAATCTTTTGCTGCATGAAGAAATTTGGCGAGGTGTTCTTTCTCTCTCTTCATATCTGTATTGAGCAAACTCATGTACCCTTCACGACCACCCCAGAAAACATAATTTTCTCCGCCTAAGGCAATCGTGGCGTCAAGGGCTGCTTTTACTTGCGCGGCTCCGTGGGCTAGTACGTGAAAATCAGGATTGGTGGAAGCTCCATTCATGTATCTTCTATTTGAAAATAAATTGGCTGTACCCCACAGTAGTTTAACACCGCTTGCCTTTTGCTTTTCTTTTAGATAAGCGGTTAATTTTTGCATTCTTTTATCGTTCCCAAGGACATCCGATGTATAATCCACAACATCCACATCGTGAAAGCAGTAGTAAGGCATTCCAAGTTTGGTGATGAACTCAAAAGCAGCATCCGCTTTGTCTTTCGCTCTTTCAACGGCATCCGCTTTTTCATTCCATGGAAATAGGTGAGTGGCTTCTCCAAATGGATCGGCTCCGCTGCCATTGAAGCTATGCCAATAGGCGCAAGCAAACCGCAGCCATTCCTTCATGAGCTTGCCAGCCACTATTTTATTTTCATCGTACCAACGGAAAGCCATAGGATTATCGGAGGCAATGCCTTCGAATTTAATTTGACCAGTTCCTTTAAAGAATTCTTTTTGTCCTAGTGTAATAGCCATTTTAATAGAGTTTTATTTTTAAGTCGTTTAGTCAGTTTGAATGAACGCACCTCATTCTAGAATGTCAAAACTATTCATTATTTTTCTTTAATTGTCGTTCTAAAAGATATTTCCAATTTTCATATAGTTCATTGTAAGTTTTAGTATGAGAAGGCTCTATTGTGGCAATGGCCTTTCTGTTTTTAGTTGCCGAGCCAACATCCTGAAACAATCCAGTGCCAATACCTGCGCCAATAGCAGCCCCTATGCTGCCATCGCCTTCGTAAAATTCAACGATTACATTGTTTGCATTCGCGAATGCTTGTGCAAAGACATCGCTCAAAAACATGTTGGTTTTGGCCGCACGAATGATTTGTGGGTTCATTCCATTCTCTTTCATAATATCTAATCCATATCGAAAGGCAAAGGCAATACCTTCTTGTGCTCCTCTAAACAAATGAGCATTACTATGTTTATTGAGATCAATGCCCTGAATGTGAGCATCAATGCTCTTGTTGTTAAGCATCCTTTCGGCACCATTTCCAAAAGGTAATATGCTTAGCCCATCGCTTCCAGCCTTAATTAGTTGGGCTGCATCGTTCATCTCTTGATAGCTGATCGCGGCACCGGCAATATTTTTAATCCACCGGTTTAAAATACCAGTACCATTGATGCATAATAAAACGCCAAGCCGTTTTTGTTCGGTTGTATAATTTACATGGGCAAACGTATTTATTCTTGATTCATTATCATAAGTTAACTGATCACTCACTCCATAGATAACACCTGATGTGCCAGCGGTGGCTGCCACTTCACCCGGATGCAGCACATTTAATGATAGTGCATTGTTGGGCTGGTCGCCAGCTTTGTAGGTAACAGGTATTCCTATCTTGAGTGATAGCGCAACAGCAACATCTGCCTTTACCTTTCCGTGTTCTGTAAATACATTTTTCACTTCTGGTATAAAGCTCTTATTCAAGCCATAGTAGCTAAAGACATCTTCTGATAATTCATTTAGCTTAAAATCCCAAAACACCCCTTCAGACAATGCAGATATGCTAGTAGTTGAATGGCCTGTCAATTTCATAGCAATAAAATCTCCAGGAAGCATTACCTGATTTATCTTTTCATAGATATCAGGCTCATTTTGTTTTACCCAAGCCAATTTGGAGGCGGTAAAGTTTCCGGGCGAATTGAGTAGATGTAGCAAACACTTCTCCTTGCCAATTTTTTCAAAAGCTTTATCCCCAATTTTAACCGCACGACTATCACACCATATAATACTATCGCGCAAAATATGTTGATTTTTATCAATCATCACCAATCCGTGCATTTGATATGCGATGCCGATTGCTCCAATATCTTCTGGATTATAGTTGCGCTGAGCATGCAATTTTAGGATAGCTAATTGAACATGCTCCCACCACATCGCGGGGGATTGTTCCGCCCAGCCTGGCTTTAAGGAAGTAATTTCAGTCTCTGTTTCAGGATATTTTGCCGAGGCAATGCATTTCCATGTGATGGCCTCGATAGCCGAAACCTTGACGGAAGAAGTACCTAAATCAATCCCTAAAAGCAGCATGCTCTTTACTTTATTTTAATTTCACAATAATATAACGGATTCCAAAATCCCTACAATTAAGGGGTTTTTTTGAATATTTTTTTCGATCGGCTGCGTTTCGAATAAATATTTACAAGATAGCTGAATATTTGTTGGGGGATTGCACCTACCGTAAATTGGGAGCCAAACATGGCGTTGACTTCAGGGTCATCTACCATTGGGTTGAGGTGGTCTAATTTAGGCGGCAGTATTTTTGTCAAATGTAAAGAATCATTTTGCTGTAGTTGTTAGCGCTTGAGATTTGTGCGGCTTGCATTACTTTTGCTTGGCGCGTTGGTGCGCGGGCAAAAAACTTTTGGTCTTCTGTTCGATTTATTTACACATAATGTCAAATTATATAACTGAGCGTCAGGGAGAAGCGGGAAGCGGAGTTATATAATGGCATCGCGTTATGTTAAGTAGCTTTGGCATCCGGGCTTACCTGATCTATATAGAAAGTTTTTTAGCGTTGGCTTTCAATAACTCAATTTTCATCATTCATCACTGGACTGGGGCAGCGACACTCTTTGGGTAGGCTTTGGTCTTAGCGTTGGCATGTGTGGCCTGCACAATGTGTGTTGCTGCTGCGCTGGGAAACGCAATAGGGATAGAAACGAAAAGCCCGAAGTGAGTGAGCAGGAGCGAGGCCGGACTTGTAGCGAATAGCCCGGGCCGTAGGCATTGCCATTAATAATTTATTCACTAGAAACAATGAAGTTAATAGACTCAATAAATTTTTTTGTACCCTCAATGTCAAACCTCTTTTCTTTGAGCAGAGCAACTTGGTATTTTATTGGGAGATATATACCCCACTTAGAAAAACCCATTAATGCTGGCTTTTCCATTATTAGAGTGTGCAAATGCTGGTCGATATTCTCAAGTTCAAAAAGCATTGAATCCCAATGGTTCAATAGCTCGATTCTAGAGCACTCTATCTCAAAAAGACTTTTCTTATCATCGAAAGAGCAATCAATTTTGTTCAAATAGAAAAGTAAATTAAGAGTTCGATTTATCCTTGATCCAGTAAATGTGAAGAATCGCAAATTTTTATCTTCACACAGAGCGGGTCTATCGGATTCAATGTTTTGAATTTTAAAGCCGGAGAAATCACCTCTGATCTTATTTATTTCGTTCCTACATGGTTGATTGAGAAAGTCATACTGGTCAACTGAAATAAGGATAGAAAGCATTTTCTCTCGAATTCTTGAATGAATGTCACCAACTTGACCAGAAAATATCGGTGACTTTCCATCACTTGCCGTAACTACTTCAATTTTTTTTGCATCGAGATCAATGAATTTGATCTTCCAGATACGAGCTGCTAAAAGAATATTCTCTTCCTCGCGAATTTGTGGTGAAAGAGGAATTTCACCAATGGTAGCACCGCCATGTACGACTTTGAAATTTTCCTCGATTTTAAAGACACTATAAAATTCCCTGCTGTTAACAATTTTTTCACCCCCAATTCCAATAATAACCTCGTCCTGTAATTTCTCTAGTAAATCGGTATTAATAAGATGATCAATGATTTCGTGAATTTCATTGAGGTGTATGTTACTGAAGGCGTGATTCGCTTTCAGCTTTTTAAGAAGCTTATTGATATTAAAACCCGAATGACCTTTAACAATTGACAAAGCTTGGTGCAAAAGTATATCAAATGGTTTTTGTGAAATTGCCGGGGGATCAATGAAACCTTGCTTATAAAGTAACCAGTTTGCCACTGATTGGAGAAGACTCCATTGTTCTGTAGAATAAAGAAATAGATTGCTCTTATCATCATTTCTTCTTCCACTTCGTCCAGTACGCTGAATTAAAGAAGCAATACTATGAGCAGCATCAATTTGAACGATCTTGTCAACTGTTCCAATATCAATTCCAAGCTCTAGAGTGGAAGTACATGATATACAAAAGTTTTGGCGTTTATTATTTTTAGCAAAATACTCCACATATTCCCTGACCTCTTTATCTACTGATGAATGATGTGAGAAATAATTATTGTGACCTTTAAGACGAGTGGATATCTTCTGAAGCTTTACGGCCACTTCTTCAGCTTTGCCACGACTATTTGGAAAAATCAGAACCTTACTTTCCTTAGTTTCATTATAAAGATCATCCAAAAGATCAGGGGACAACTCTTTATTATTTTTGTTTTCGAAATAACGAAACTCTATCCCTATCTCTTTAGAAGTTCGATCAATGAGTACTTTTGTTTTCTCTTCATTTCCTGTGAACCGTTTTACCTCACTGAATTTATTCTCTTCACTAACTGTAGCTGACAGTCCAACAATGCTAAACTGTTTGCTATTTTGTTCCTCCAGCCTATATAGAATTGACATTAGTTGAGTCCCTCTATCAGTGCCTACAAAGGAATGAATCTCATCGATTACGATGTATTTCAAATTTCCAAAGAGGATTTTAACATTGTAAGGGTTATTAACAAACATGGACTCCAATGATTCTGGGGTTATTAAAACAATACCTCCGAGTTCTTTTAGTAGTTGATCTTTCAGGGACTTTTTGGATTCGCCATGCCATTTTGTAACTCTGACGTCCAAGTACTTACACAATTCTTCAACTCTATTGAATTGATCATTAATCAAAGCAATAAGGGGAGAGATATAAAGAACTTGAACGCCTTGCTCTTTGAAATTTACCTTAGAAAGAATTGGGAGAAATGCCGCCTCAGTTTTGCCCGAAGCCGTTTTTGAAATTAAGATGTAGTTGTTTTCAGTTGTTAAAATCTTAGAAATGGAGGCATTTTGAATAGGACGCAATACCTCCCATCTTTTATCCCTGATGTACTTGCGGATCGGTTCTGAAAGAAGATCGAATGACATTATATTTCCTCAATATTCTCAAATGGTTTTTCACTTGGACGTTCATCCTCAATCTCTATTTCCCCAAACAACTTAGCCTTATCAAGGGTTGGATTCTGGCGAAGAATGTTTAGAATATTTAGGAAGTCGCGAATAACCTCTCGTGGTGTCAGAAATTCTGATGCCCCAGGCTTATTGAATATCTCCTCCATAAATTTGTGAATATCTGCGTCCGAAATATCAATTTGCGTTTTATAGTTGAAGTCGAAAATAAATTTAAGTTTCTCAAGGAGAACAAATACTTCATTGTGATCAAGTGGAAGAAGTTTGATTACTGGTTGCGCGAAATCCCTAATCGTTACAGTCTCAAATTTATTTATATTTAGTCGAGTCTTTAGAGCATCGTAACTAAAAAGTCCCCTTCGTTCATTCGTCAATGTTTCAATAGTGCCAGCAACATTGATGAATAAATTGGACACCTTACCCTGAAAGCAGTCATTATATATTGCAAGAAGACTTACACAAAAAAGAAAAGAAATAAAGACCCCGTGCTTCAAACTGAAATGTTTTAATTTTAGGGGGAGGTCAGTTTTGTAATTCCGCAATAATCTA
>JAYVPS010000143.1:0-24110 GCA_043757225.1 Cytophagales bacterium
ATCACTATATAGGTCGAGAAATTCATCCCTCATAACCTTAAGTTTAAAAAATGTGATCCTACGCTAATTTACTACTTTTGCGTAACTCCAGTTAATAAGTAACGTGTATGAAAGTAGATAAAAAGATCAGAGAAAATTAATAGATAATACATAGAATGAATAAAACCGAGATAAGTGGAAAATAGCAGGGTTACGGTTCCTTAGCGTTTCACCATTAAAGTTTCAACCGATTTAACTTCGAAAAAAACGCCCTTTAAAAATCTCTTGAAGAGTACGAAAAAAAGCCCCTACCTTGAAAAAAATTAGAATCACATGAATCAAAAGAGAATAGCAATTATTGGTGGTGGTAATTTAGGAGCCGCCATTGCAGAAGGGTTAATTAAAAGTTCGTTTATAAAACCGGAGTCCATTACTGTTACCCGAAGGAATCTTGCTCGACTGCAAGCACTAAAAGAGCAAGGCGTAATGGTCACAGATAATAATCAAGCAGCCATTCAAAATAGCGAAGTGATTATTGTGGCACTCAAGCCGTTTAATGTGAAAGACGTACTTACTAGTTTAAAGGAGTCCTTTGACCCAAAGAAGCATATCATTATAAGTGTTGTTACGGGGGTTTATTTAAAAGAGCTACAAGCGGTTGTTGATAAAGGGGTGCCACTCTTTCGGGCTATGCCAAATACGGCCATAGCAATTCAGGAATCTGTAACCTGTCTTTGCCATCAAGATGCGTCTGAGGAGCAAGTCAATTATGTAAAAAAATTATTTGATCAATTGGGAATCACTATTCCAATTGAAGAAAAATTGATGGACGCGGCAACTGTTTTGGGAGCTTGTGGAATTGCTTATGCATTGCGTTTTATACGCGCGGCTACCCAGGGAGGAATTGAAATTGGGTTTGATGCAAAAACCGCTAGCCTGATTGCGGCACAAACCGTCAAAGGCTCTGCAGAGTTATTACTAAAACTCAACCGCCACCCTGAAGAGGAGATTGACAAAGTGACAACGCCCAAGGGCTGCACGATTGTTGGGCTAAATGAAATGGAGCACAATGGCTTCAGCTCTTCATTGATAAGAGGAATCAGCGCCTCTTACAATAAAATTGTTTCTTAAGAAATTGACCCTTTGATAGATTGAGATTTACTGAGAAGCAATAATCTCAATTTCGGTTCTTCGGTTAAGCTCACGTCCGCTTTCCTCATCATCATTAGAAACAATGGGTCGTTGTGATCCGAATCCTTTAGCCGTAGCTCGTTCAGTACCAACGCCTTTACTAAGGATGTAGTCCACTACTGAAGTTGCACGCTTTAACGAGAGAGCGGTATTAGAGGCGGCATTGCCGGTGTTGTCAGTATGGCCATTGATTTGAACTTTCAGTAGCGGGTTATTCTTTAAGAGCTCGAGAATTTTTTCAAGCTCTGAAACAGATTGCGACTTCAACTCTGACTTGCCAACATCGAAGAAAATATTTTTCAAAACGGTTTTAGAACCCACCTGAGCCGGTGTCATAATGATATGCGTGTCTATTTCTTGGTATTCAGCAAATTTGGGCAGGTTAAAATTAATGGAGTTGAAAAGGTATCCTTGCTTTTCGGTGGTTACGCCATAATTCCCTCCGTGTGGGATAGACAATTCAAAATCACCTGTAACGGGATCTGTGTGAATCTTTGAAATTACTTTGTTGGTTTCATTGTCTATCAAAATAATCACAGCCTCCAATGGATGAGCATTGGTTTCATCAATTACTTTACCTCTTAAAAGTGTGAAAATCTTTTGATCCTTTAACTTCTGAATGAGCGGGTCAACATAATCCACTTTTTTGGCCACCGGTTTTGGCTTTTCGGCTGCTGCTACCACCACGGGTTTTGGCTTGGGCTTGTATTTAGGTTCAAGGAATTTAATGGAATAGATATCAATGCCTCCATTTCCTTCTTCTTTTACGGTAGCATAGTAGGCAGTTTTCTTATCAGGTGCCATACTAAAAAAACCATCGTATTCCCAGGAGTTAATAGGGTAGCCAATATTTTCTGGCTTAGCCCATTTGCCATTCTTAAATTCAGTAAAAAAAATGTCACTATTACCAATTTTAGGATGACCATCAGAAGAAAAATAAAGAGTAACCCCGTCATGATGAATATAGGGTGAGTCGTCATTGCCGGGAGTGTTAACTAATGGACCTAGGTTAAAAGCCTTACCCCACTGCCCTTTGTTGTCCAGGGTGCTAACATAAATATCCAGCTCCCCATACCCACCTGTACGGTTACTGGTAAAGTATAATTTTTTTCCGTCAGGCGAGACGCTGGCGCACGTTTCCCAAAACTGAGAAGTATTTATATTTTTATTTAAGGGTACAGGCTTAGTCCAGTCATTGCCCTCAAAGGTGGACATATATATATCCCCATTGTTAAGCTCATAATAAAGGAACATAGTTTTTCCATCGGGAGATAAAGAGGCGGCAGCGTCATTTTCTTCTGTATTAATAGTTGAGCCTAATTTTTTCGGTTCGCCCCAGACACCACTTTTTTTGTAGGTAACGTAGATGTCCTCCGAATGAGGTTTTCCCTTAGTTGCTTCCCCCCGATTAGAGGTAAAGATGAGCATGTTGCCATCGGACGAAATGATTGGTGAGTATTCTTCTTGCGTGGTATTGACTACCTGCCCAAGATTTTCGATTATCACATTGAGTTCATTTTGGGCTAACGAATCAGCTAACAGACATGCAGTAATAAGGTCATCGGCAATTGACGACACATTAGGGTTGGTCTTTTTAAAAGATTCGAAATGTTCAACAGCACGTTTAAAATCATTCGTATTTTGAAAAGCGATACCGAGGTAATAATCGATTCGGTTATCGATGGTAGGTTTAAGGCGATAGGCCTTATCAATAAAAGTAGCAGCCTTTGATTTTGTGTCCGAATACAAATAAGCTAAGCCTAATTTAAAATTTACCTGAGCATCATCAGGGTTAATGGCAAGCGCCTTTTGATAAGCTTGCACCGCACTTTTATACTTTTTCTTGCCATAAAGAAGGTCTCCTTCTGCCATATAGGTTTTAACATTTTGGGCAAATCCGCAAAGGGATAAAAGCAAAAATGAAAAAATCAGGGCGCTACGTTTGCTCATAATAGAACTTCAATTAGTGAAGCTAAGAAATGTGAAGGTATTACAAATCAGGCAAGTCAGAAAATAAAAGAAGAGGGACAAGTGGCTTCTCTTCTAATTCAAAATGAAATATGATTAGGCCGCCATTCCTTCGGGCTTCAATACTTCCATCACCTCATCTGGCTTACACCCTTAGTTCTTGCGCTGTTCAAATAGGATTCATTCAATCGTATCAATCGAAATAATATTTTCTATATTGTCATAGATTTGATCTATGAACCTGCAACAACTCGAGTATATTTTAGCAGTTGACACGTGGAAGCATTTCTCTGCAGCAGCAGCCAAGTGCCATGTTACCCAACCTACCTTGAGTATGATGATTCAGAAACTCGAAGAAGAGTTGGAAGTAAAAATATTTGATCGCAGCAAACAACCCGTGGTTACTACTGCCATTGGCCTGACGGTAGTGGAGCAGGCTCGTATGATTTTAGGCGAGGTTAGCAACTTGAGGAAAGTAGTAGCCGAACAAAAAGTTACCGTTAGTGGAGAACTGCGGATAGGAATTATCCCTACGTTGGCTCCCTATCTGCTGCCTTTATTCCTCCATGGTTTTTTAAAAAAATATCCTAAGCTAAAACTCAAAATCAGTGAACTAACTACTGACCAGATTGTAGAAAAATTAGGAACGCAACAATTGGATGTCGGGATTTTAGCAACCCCTTTGAAAATAGCAGCCATTAAGGAGTTGCCGTTATTCTACGAACAGTTTGTTGTATATGCTTCACCGAATGAAAAATTGATGAAGAAGAAATATTTGTTGGCAGATGATATCGATGTTAACCATCTGTGGCTATTGGAAGAAGGCCATTGCCTGCGATCACAAGTAGTTAACTTATGCGAGCTGAAAAGAAAGGAAACCCTCTTGCAAAATTTAGATTATGAAGCAGGAAGTATTGAAACCTTGAAAAAGATGGTGGACATGAACAGTGGCATTACCATTTTACCTGAGCTGGCATTGCGAGACCTTTCAAAAGCGCAGCTAAAGAAAACACGATTTTTTAAATCACCTGCTCCAGTTCGTGAGGTGAGCATTGTCACTTATCGGTATTTTGTAAAAGCCAATTTGATTGAAGCATTGCAAAAAGAGATTCTTTCTCATATTCCTAAAGAAATGTTGGTTCAGGATAGGAAAGAGATAACACAGATAGTAAAAGTTGAATGAAGCATGGTTATTTATAAGCTAAGGGAAATAATCGACCAATAAATTCTACCTTTCAGTCTTAAACTCTGCACATGAGTATTTTCACTACCCCCAGCCGAATCATCATCACCTGCCACAAGCGACTTTCGCCTTTTCTTGCCCAAGAAATTGAAGAACTAGGATTTGAAATAGAGAGAAAGTTTATAACCGGAATTGAGCTGAAGGGAACGGTGAATGATTGTATCCGACTGAATCTGAATCTTCGCTGTGCGAGCCAAGTCTTATATTCATTAAAGGATTTTAAAGCCGATAGCCCTGAAGATATTTATACTAATGTGATTGACTATCCGTGGGAGACAATTCTTCCGGACGAAGGCTATTTTTCGGTTACCAACAATACGCAACACTTTACTGTGAACAACGATATGTTTGTAAACGTAAAAGTAAAAGATGCCATTGTTGATAGGATGAGAAGGGAAAAACTAAAACGCCCAGATTCAGGACCATCATATGATCGGGCAGTGATTCATTTATTTTGGAAGGAAGAGGATGCCGAAGTGTTTTTAGATACCTCCGGTCAGACACTAGCAAAACATGGTTATCGAAAAATTCCGGGGCCGGCACCTATGTTGGAAGCATTGGCAGCGGCCACCATATTTGCTACTAAATGGGATCGCAAATCTCCATTCGTTAATCCTATGTGTGGCTCAGGAACGGTGGCAATTGAAGCTGCGTTGATGGCTACTAACCGGAGGCCAGGGCTTTTTCGGAAAAACTATTCTTTCATGCACGTGCTGGGCTACAACGCCTCGACTTATGAAAAAGAACTTGAGCAACTTCAACAACAAATTATAAATGACCCTTCGCTAAAAATAATTGCCACCGATATTAATCAAGATGCGATCGATATCTCAAAAGTGAACGCAGGAATTGCAGGAGTTGAGCAACTCATCGATTTTGATGTCTGTGATTTTGAATTAACCAACGTCCCCCAACCTCCGGGAATTATTTATTTCAATCCCGAATATGGCGAGCGATTGGGTGAAGCTTCTCAGTTAGAAGAAGTGTATGCACGTCTTGGCGATTTTATGAAGAAAAAATGCCAAGGTTACACCGGATATATTTTTACGGGAAGCCCCAATCTGGCCAAGAAAATAGGATTACGAACAAGCAAGAGATTGGAGTTTTATACCGCTCAGATGGATTGCAGGTTGCTGGAGTATGAACTTTATAGTGGAAGTAGAAGGGAGCCAAAGCCAACAGAAGCAGCTTAGAAATTACCGCTTGTCATGATTAAAGGCGTCTTCAAATTTCAATCCAGGAATAATCAGTATTGATTTCTATTTTTAGAATCTAATTTGGGTTCAATGTTTCATAGCTAATGAATCGATGCTATAACTACATTGGATTATTAAAAAAAACTAATTATGAAGCACCTTTATAAACGATCATTATTCGGATTATTTGTTTCTATTTCACTTTCAATCTTCGCGCAAGAGCGTGTGCTTCCGGCCGAATCGGCCATTACATCTACCGGGCAAGTTACCATCAAGGGAAAAGTAGTTCCATATAAAGTGACTGCGGGTACTCAGCCTGTTTGGAATGCCGAGGGAAAGCCAAGCGCAGCCTTGTTCTACATTTATTATGAGCGCACAGATGTTACAGACAAAAGCAGACGCCCGTTGGTGATTTCTTTTAATGGCGGCCCCGGCTCCGCTTCGGTGTGGATGCATGTGGCCTATACTGGACCTAAAGCTCTTAATATTGATTCTGAAGGATATCCGGTTCAGCCTTATGGAATTCATGACAACGCTCATTCAATTTTGGATGTGGCTGACATTGTTTACATCGATCCGGTGAACACAGGCTTCTCAAGAATTCTTGATGCGAAAGCAGAAAAATCAACTTTCTTTGGTGTGAATGCAGACATCAAATACCTGGGTGATTGGGTAGATAATTTTGTTTCCCGCCAAGGCCGCTGGACTTCAGCTAAATATTTGATTGGTGAAAGTTACGGGACTACACGTGTTTCTGGCTTGGCGTTAGAACTTCAAAATTCTCATTGGATGTATTTGAACGGAGTGATTTTAGTTTCACCAACTGACTTAGGGCTCAAGCGTGATGGTGCAGTAAACGATGCGCTGTCCTTACCTTACTACACAGCAGCAGCGTGGTATCAAAAGGCTTTATCGGCCGACCTTCAACAAAAAGACTTGAATGATGCTTTAGCAGAGTCAGAAGCATTTACAATCGATGAATTTATTCCTGCCTTGGCAAAGGGTGGATTTTTGGATGAACAAAAGAAAAAGCAAATCGCTGCAAAAGTGGCCCACTATTCCGGGCTTTCCGAAAAAACAGTTTTGCAACACAACTTAACGGTGCCGACCCAATATTTTTGGAAAGACCTTTTACGTGAAAAGGGATTTACCATCGGAAGATTGGATTCTCGTTACTTAGGCATCGACCGCCAACAAGCCGGAGATGGCCCTGATTATAATTCAGAGTTGACCTCATGGCTACATGCCTTTACGCCAGCCATTAATTACTATCTACGCGATGTATTGAAATACAAAACAGATTTGCAATACAACATGTTTGGCCCAGTACGTCCTTGGGATAATACAAACGATAAAACAGGTGAAAATTTGCGTCAGGCGATGGCAGAAAATCCTTACCTGCATGTGATGATTCAATCCGGTTATTATGATGGAGCAACTACTTACTTTGACGCGAAATATTCTATGTGGCAGTTGGATCCAAGTGGCAAGATGAAAGACCGCCTACGCTTTGAAGGTTACCGCAGCGGTCACATGATGTACTTGCGGGCAGAAGACCTTGCAACTTCAAATGAACACATTCGTGATCTTATTAAGAAGTCAACTCCAACGGGAGCTGCGAAGTATTAGAAGTAATAATAGCAGGGAAATTTATATATGATTTCAGATTGGCCATCGGCATCCAGTTTGAAAATAAACCTCTGTATATCCTAATTTCATGTGAGTAGATTTTCATTCATAATCACTTGAAAATTTACCATTGAAATATAGCCATTTACAAGGGACTAATTTTCGAATAACTATTAACTTACTTGCAAGAATTTGAATGGAGCCAGTCAGGTAAACGATTACCCAAATACTTTTTTGATAGCCGCATTCGCAATCCGTTCATCTTCAGCTTCAGAAAGTCCACTTACGCCTATTCCCCCTATTACTTTAGAGTTGCTAATAATGGGAACCCCACCTCCAAAACCTGTAATCTTCGGATCGCCCCAATAGGCTGGAGGTCTATTTTTACTTGTCATGGAGTCACCCATTTCTTTCGTTGTTTTGCGATCGCGAGCAGATGTGTATGCTTTATTTTGAGAAATAACGGAAGAAGCAGGAGAAGCATCATCCATTCGTAAAAAAGAAATCATCTCTCCCTCGGGTCCGCAGACGGCAACGGCAATCTGTTTATTTATTTTTTCAGCTTCCAAAACTACTTCCTCAATAAGCTGTTGTGCTTCCCTAAAACTTACTTTAATGAATTCAACCATTGTTTTAAATTTTTAGTTGATTAGTATTTTATTTTGCCCTTTAAGAATTCAGCCGTATAGCCGTTTCCGGTTTTTGCCATGTCTTCCGGAGTTCCTTCAAACAAAAGATTGCCGCCATTTTTTTCTCCTCCTTCAGGACCGAGGTCAATAATCCAATCAGCACATTTGATTACTTCGAGGTTGTGCTCAATTACGATTACGGTATGACCCTCATCCACAAGAGCGTTGATGGCTTTTAATAGTTTTGAGATATCATGAAAGTGTAAGCCTGTGGTGGGCTCATCAAAGATAAAGAGAATGTGATCGTTTGAATTAGAAGAGTTTTTACCAAGGAAGGAAGCAAGCTTTACACGTTGGGCTTCACCGCCCGAAAGTGAGTTTGATGACTGGCCTAATTTTACATATCCCAGCCCGACTTCACCCAATGGAAGAATCCGATCATAAACTGCTTTTTTCTCTCGGAAAAATTCCAACCCTTCTTCCACCGTCATATCGAGTATATCAGCAATCGATTTACCCTTGTGCTCTACTTCCAACACTTCTTGCTTAAAACGTTTGCCATGGCAGCTTTCGCATTCGAGAAAAATATCTGCCATGAACTGCATCTCCACTTTTATTTCTCCTTCCCCTTCACAGGTGTCGCAGCGACCACCCTCTACATTAAAAGAAAAGTGAGAAGGTTTGTAGCCACGCTGTTGAGCTAAGGGCTGATCAGAATAAAGATTACGAATAGCATCATACGCCTTAACATAGCTGATGGGGTTAGAGCGTGATGATTTGCCAATCGGGTTTTGATCGACAAACTCGACCAACTTGATTTTGTTGAAATCGCCTGTGAGTTGATCGTATTTGCCTGGAGTTTCGGAAAAGGAACCATTCAATCGACCAATAGCAGGGTATAATATTTTTTTGATCAGCGTAGATTTCCCAGAGCCACTCACCCCCGTGACTACGGTTAAGGCTCCCATTGGGAATTTTACCTTCAGGTTTTTTAAATTGTTTTCGCGTGCGCCAGTGATTGTTATGGAGTCTTTCCACTTTCTTCGCATTATAGGAATGGCAATTTTATCGCGCCCACTTAGGTAATCAGTAGTGTGCGATTGAATATTGCCTTGCCCATTCTTCATAACATCTTTAATGCTGCCTTGGAAAACTAAATGCCCTCCATGCGATCCTGCATCGGGCCCGATATCGATGATCTGGTCTGCTGCACGCATGATTTCCTCTTCGTGTTCCACTACAATCACGGTGTTGCCCATGTCACGCAATGATTTCAAAACTTCCACCATTTGAGCCGTGTCCCTCGGGTGTAGACCAATACTGGGTTCGTCCATAATGTACATCGAGCCCACCAACGCGCTACCTAATGAGGTAGCCAATTTGATGCGTTGAAATTCACCGCCCGAAAGGGTAGATGTTACCCTATTGAGAGTGAGATAACCAAGCCCCACCTTCACCATATACTCCAACCGTGATTTTATTTCTGTAAGAATCCGATCAGACACTTTTTGTTCGTAAGCAGGTAATTTCAAGTTCTCAAAAAAAACAGCCATGTCTTCAATCGGCAACAACACCAAATCAGTAATGGAGGTGTTCGCAATTTTTACGTATGAAGCATCCTTGCGCAATTTCGTCCCACGGCAATCAGGGCAAGTTGTCCTTCCACGATAGCGCGAAAGCATGACACGGTATTGGATCTTATGCGTTTTGGTGGCTAGATAACGGAAGAATTCGTGGAGGCCATCAAAATATTCGTTGCCATTCCAGATTAAGTCACGTTGCTTTTGGGTAAGCTCAATGAATGGCCGATGGACCGGAAAGTCAAATTTGATCCCGTTTTTTAAAAGTGGCTTTGCCCACTCGCTCATTACCTCACCTCGCCAAGGGGCAATGGCTCCTTCGTAAACCGAAAGGCTTTTGTCTGGGATAACCAAGTCTTCATCAATTCCTAAAATTTTTCCAAAGCCCTCACAGGTTTGGCAAGCACCATAGGGATTATTAAAGCTGAATAGATTAATGGAAGGCTCGGTGAAGGTGATTCCATCCAGTTCAAAGCGATCAGAGAAATTTTTCTTATCCTTGCTTTCTATATAAATGATACAATCTCCATGTCCTTCAAAGAATGCAGTCTGTACTGAATCGGATAAACGAAACGTTAAATCTTCATCAGTAGAATTAACAGCAGCACGGTCAATTAATATTTCAACTTCTCCTTCAAATTTTTTAGGCTTGGTCTTTTTTCCCTCGGTGGGCTGGGGCGAGGTTAACTCCTCTATAAATTTCACCTCACCATTAATCAGTACTCTTGCAAAACCTTTGCTTAACAATAAGTTTAATTCATCCGCCAACTTCCTTCCTTTTTGGATTTTGAGTGGGCATGCCACCATTGCCCGCGTGCCTTCTTTTTGTCGGTTGATATATTCTACCACATCGGTCACAATATCGCGCTTTACTTCAGTACCACTAATGGGCGAATGCGTTTTCCCAATTCTGGCAAAGAGTAGTTTTAGGTAATCATAAATTTCAGTTGTTGTGCCAACGGTAGACCGAGGATTGCGCGTATTTACTTTTTGTTCAATGGCGATGGCAGGCGAAACTCCGCGGATGTAATCAACTTCGGGCTTTTCCATACGCCCTAAAAATTGACGAGCATAAGAACTTAAACTCTCCACGTACATACGCTGACCTTCAGCAAAGAGCGTATCAAAAGCAAGAGAAGATTTGCCAGAGCCTGAAAGCCCTGTGATGACCACTAATTTATTTCTTGGAATTGCTACGCTTAGGTTTTTGAGGTTGTTAACCCTTGCACGCTTGATAATAATGTATTCTTTCGGATCAAGTTCGTCTAAATCAGAATCGTTGATAATGGAAGGACTATTCATGAAGCCGCAAATTAGAGAATTTTAGCTTTGAGTCTCTAATTGCAAGCGATTCAACGCACATATCTTGGAAAACTCGAAACTAAAAGCTGAGAAGAGACTAACTATCAAAATCTGGATTGTAGCTAGCTTCTTTTGCGTCTCCATCACCATCCTCTTCACCAAAACTACCGCCATCACTGGTATCACTGTCGAAATCAGCTTCTTTGGGCACGGCAGGCTCATCTTCTCCGGTGTCAAATTCTTGCTTTTGACCAGACTCCACATCGTATCCGCCATCACTGTTTTTGGTAGCTGGCACTTTTACCAAAACAACAGAATCATCGGTTTCCAATGGGAAAACAAAGATGGGCTCTTTTTTAGCATTGGTAATTCTGGTAATGCTTGCCTCATACCCGTTAGGGTACTGCTCGCGCATCATATCCTTCAAATCTTCGGATAAATTCTCTAAGCTCTTAATAAGCCTCTTTTTAGTTACTGCCATGGTTATTTTAAATACGTTTGCAAAATCGCATCAATTAGCGAAAGAATTTATACAAGAGGCAATTTTTTTTTCAATTTTTTTTGGGTTTCCCGAAAATAGTTATACTTTTCAATTCCAAAACAAAATAAATCTCTAACCCCTACACTATCGAGCAACATCTTTACGTTACCTAAACGCAAGACAGATGATTGACAACAGATGCAGTGACAGCCAGTTGGTTTCTCTTTATCAGACTGGAACCGAAGAGGCCTTTGAGATGCTACTTCATAGACACAAATCTCGTATTTATACAGCAATTTACTTGATTGTTAAGGATCGTTATGAGGCAGAAGACCTGCTTCAAGATACTTTTATCAAGGCGATCAACACCATCAAAGGAGGTAGGTATAACGAAGAGGGGAAATTCCTTCCATGGATTTGCCGCATAGCCCATAACCTGGCGATCGACCACTTTCGGAGAAATAAACGCTATCCGGAAGTTACCTTGGAAGATGGGAGCAGGGTATTTAACTCTATGCAGTTTGCTGACGAGTCGTTTGAGGATAGGCAATTGACTCGAGATACGCGGTCACGCATGCGCGATTTGATAAAAGAATTGCCGGAAGAGCAGAAGCAGGTCTTAATTATGCGGCACTATTTGCAGATGAGTTTTCAGGAAATTGCCGATAAAACAGGGGTAAGCATCAACACCGCTTTAGGAAGGATGCGTTATTCATTAATTAACTTGAGAAAGAAAATGATAAAAAACCATATAGCCTATGACAAAGACTTTTACCCAAAACGACCTGATCAGGTTTCTATACCACGAAACCTCGGAAGAGGAGACGAAGGAAATTAACAGAGCGCTCCTCTGTGATGGTGAACTGCAAACGCAGTACAAAGACCTGAATGCTAGCAAAGCTATGTTAGACGATGCACGCTTACAACCATCGGCCAATACGGTGCTAAACATTTTAAGTTATGCACGAGGGCTTAAAGAGCAGCGATAACTCTTAACAAAAAATGCCCGAAAGCCTTCGTTTACTTGAGGGCTTTTTTATTTCTACGATTGATCGGCTTATTTCAACAGTTGAGCAAATAGAAATTCATCCCTAAACTATTTTTTAGTTAGTCTTGCTTTATGGAAATAGAGAGAATTCTTTCTGCTATACTGGTAATGCACATTGCTGGTGGCACTACAGCACTTATAACTGGCCTAGTTGCCATGTTGGCAAAAAAGGGAGGTAAGACTCACCGACTGGCGGGTAAAATTTATTTCTGGGGAATGACTACGGTTTTTATAGGAGCAGTTTTCGTGGCCATCGGGCATCACAAAGATTTTTTACTGATGATCGCTTTCTTTAGTTATTACCTGACTGTGCGAGGCTATCGCATTTTGTCGTTAAAGAAATTGAATCAAGGCCAAAAGCCTGCCGTGTTAGATTGGTTTATTACTATCGTTTCAGCAATTTTTATTGTTTCATTATTTGGTTACGGTGTTTGGCAGCTCGTTAAAGGGAATGGCATGGGTATACCAGCAATAATATTTGGTGCGATTGGATCTTCTTTATTGATTGTGGATGTGAAGAATTTTTTCTCACCACCCAAAGAGAAAATGCATTGGTGGTTTACCCACATTGGAAGTATGGGAGGAAGTTATATCTCAGCCACAACAGCTTTCGTAGTAGTGAATATCCAATTGCCCCAATATGGCTGGGTGTTGTGGGTATTGCCAACCGTAATAGGAAGTATATTAATTGCCCGAACAATACGCCATTACAAAATTCAATTTGCACCTTAGCGGATTTCTGAAGCGTTCGCTGAAGATTGATTTACTAATTCTGATGCATGGCTTAAATTAAGCACCGTAAAAGCGAAGATGCTTCCTTTTTCCTCTTCGCTTTCTACCCAAATTGTGCCGCCATTGTTTTCGACAAAATCCCTACAAATGAGTAAGCCAATACCGGTTCCCTTTTCATTGGCTGTGCCACGCGTTGTGAAAATTTGTGTGCTGAATAAATTTAGTCGATCTTTTTCTTTTATCCCCCGGCCATTATCTTTTATTGAAACAGTGGTGAAGCGATCGTTGATTGATATGAAAATTTCTACCTTGCCAAAGGTGTCAGTGAATTTAATGGCATTGGCAACGAGATTTCGAATTACAGACTTGATCATGTCGATATCAACAAATACGAAAGCTGACTGTTGAACAAGATTTAGCAATTTTATTTTCTTTGCATCGGCTTGCGGCAGAAGTAAGGTTATCACACTATCAATATGCTCTTGCAAATTGGTCTCAGTTGGACTGATTCGCCTACCATCCAATTGACTTTTTGCCCATTCTAATAATTCAGTTAAGAACGTTTCATTGTTGGCTAGATCTCCTCTAATTCGCGGCATAATCTCCTTGATTTCTTCCTTAGTTATCATATCTCGTTCAACTAAGTAAAGGGCTCCTGAAAGCTGACTGAGTGGACTTTTGATATCGTGAGAGAGAATGGAAAATAGCTTATCCTTTAATAGATTTAATCGGCTTAGCTTCGCATTCTGGGCTTTAATCTCTTTTGTTCTTTCTTGCACTTTATCCTCCAGGTCTACTGTAGCCTTCTGTTGAAGAAGTTGATTCCGTTGCAATTGATCAATGAAGGCATTTTGCGCTTCTTCATTCCCTTTTTTCAATTGCGTGTAGCGATTGCTGAGAGCCAAGGCGATCAAGAAAGTTTCACAGGCTGCTCCAATTTCCGCCAAGTGTGTTGTCCAAAAATTATAATTGAGGTAGCCACTATTTCGTAAAGTTAAAGACAAGCCACCAACCAAATACACTGCCCAGGCGGCCACAAAATAGCTAGCATTTTTATTTCCCTTTACCCAACAAACGATACCACTAATTAGAAAAAGGGGAGTAGCTATAGACAATAAGTTGTTGCCAGCTGAGGATACCAGTTTTGTTGAAACCAGAATTATGGCTACGATGGAGACGGGAATGATCGCTGCCAACATAGTATCAACAATTTTTGAATATCTTTTTGTTTCTAGAAACCGTCTTGAAAATACGGAGATTAGAATGGCCATTATACCTAACGAGAATCTTCCTGCATAAAAATTTATCATTGGGTGATTGGGCCAAAGGTATTTACCTCCATAACCTGAGGCGGCAGAAAAAATCGATAGCGAGCTAGCGATCATGAAGACGTAAATCAAATAGTTTAAATCCCTTAAGGTGATAAATATGACCAGGTTGTATAGAATCATTACAATCATGACGCCAAAAAACATCCCATAGCCAACATCTTCCACTCTCACTTTTTCATTGAACCTTTCTTTTTCAATAGCGAAAATCGGAATGTTTTTGGGACTGTTTCCGGATATTTTTAAGAATGCCGTGTTCATGGAATTGGCATTAAAGTGTAATGGAAAAGCAAAACCTGTGTGTGGGACTCCGCGCTGGCTGTGAGGAAGGTAATAGCCGCTAGTGGTCTTTTGCCAATGATCATTTGTTTGCTGATAAAACTCAACAAACTCTAAATAGGGTGCAGGGATTTCAAGGTACCATGTGCCTTTGGTCGATGAATTAGAAAGAGATACCTTTATCCAAATGGGTCTTTCTAAATAACCAAAAGTCAGGCTTTTCTTTCCGCTTGGGTGGAAATGATGCTGAAATTGCGGCTGTTGGATTTTTTCAAAAGAGGTAGCGCCAAGCGAATCGATGAAAACCTCTACATGCGAATCTAGTTGGTAGGCAACCTTACTATCTGATAAGGTGAAGGGTGCCTGCGCGTTTGATGTTAGCGAAAAAACGATAAGCAAAAAGAATAGGCTACAGTACTTATTGTTTTTCTTCACCAGAATTAATGTATTATTTTTTCTAACTTGTAAAGGTTCAAAATATTTATCTACAATAAAAGGGCGATGGTCATTTTATAAAGTGTAGGGCGCAGTCTAATTGACTATTGAAGATTAGGTAAATAATTTCCATTGAAGAAAGGATAACTAAAAATTAAGTGAGGTATGAGCCTCCTTTAATTTCAATCGATTCTTTTACTGTGCCAGTTGAGCAATCTTCTGTAAGGGTAAACTATTGCCTGCTTGAGTTATCTCGGCTTCTGAGGTGTCATCCATTTTTAACGTGAGCAAGGTGTTATTCATGGGCACCTGAAGTTCGTAATTTGTTTTGCCTGTTTCGGAATCAACATTTTTATTGAGCAGTGATTTATACCCTAGCACCTTCACTATTTTTTGATTTTCGTTTCGCATCATACCACCAATCAGTGGCATCGATAAGATAGAGGTGATAGAACTAATCATAGGTGAATTGTTGATGATATCAATGCTACCTCGTTTTGGAACGGCACCAAAAGAACGTTGTACAAAAAGACCAGTTATAGAACCTGATCCACCTGTTATATTATCGTCTTTGGCATTATAATTAAGCGCTCCAAGTTTGGTTGGCAGAATTTTCATGATCTCTTTGCCAATAGCAATATCAAGGTCACGAAGCATTTGTTCCATAGCAAATCGTGCATCTTCAAGCTTGCCTGATGAATAAGATGATTTGGCGGATGCCAGATTCTTGTCAAAATCTTGTGCGACCATAACCAACGGAGTACAAAGGATAATCGAGAGGAATACATATTTCATAAAAGACTAATTTAAAATTATTGTTCTCCTAACATTTTCTTGATCCCATCAATATCTACGGTTTCAGCGGCTTTAATCATTTCTTGTTCTGACGCAAAATTGATTCCCTCATAAACAATCAATGAAGATTGACCGATGGGTACACTTAATTTGTAGCCACTACTTTTGTCAAATTCAATAATGGCGCGATTACCTTTAACTTTGGTCTGCTTCCAGTTTTGTTCGCCACCGGTTTGTTGAGCATATCCCCCATTGGTCATATAAGCGTTAACAGCCGACATCCACATAGCATTGTTGGCGATGGTAATAGTCAGTTGCTTATCTTTTTTATCTTGATACTTTCTTTGAATAGTAAGTCCGGCCCAGCCGGATCCTGTGCTGGTCACTTGATCAGATGAGACATCTTTCGGCAGCGAACTGATAGTTTCCGGAAGAGATTTTAAAATTTGATTCCCGATTTCCAACTCAACGCCTAACATAGCTTGCTGAACAGCATAGCGCGCCTCGGAGTAGCTGTTTTTTTTGTAAGAAGCCTCGGCATCACTTAAATTTTGTTTTACATTAGGAGGTGTTGAAATCAAACCGCCACCACTGTTGTTGGATGGATTATTCCCACCCGAGTTTCCTGACGAAGATCCACCAGGATTGTTTTGACCACCAAGTTGAGTTTGGGTTGGTTGGTTTTGATTAATGCCCAATTCCTTGTCTACCGCTTTATCTACTTTCTTTTCTAATTTTTGTTCTGCTTTTTGCTGAAGCTTTTTTAAGAATTGTGCCGGAGAAGCAGTAGCTACTATCAACGCAATCCCGAAAAGGAAAATACGAGAAGATTTCATGTTCTTTTGGGGTTTGATCAAGTCTAAAATTACAAAAATATTAGTTAGTTAGAAAAGTAATTCAAAGAAATCTTGATTGAATAGTATTATTAATTGATTTTTATTTTTTTACATTGATCAAAATTATGGCCATGAATGTAAATAGCATTTTTAGTTTATCAGGTAAAACAGCATTGATAACGGGTGCATCCAAAGGAATCGGTCTGGCTATTGCTCAGCTTTACGCGCAAGCAGGGGCAAGAGTAATTGTGAGTAGCAGAAAGATGGAAGCAGTTGAGGCGGTGGCAACCGAATTAAAGAGTAAAGGCTACGATGCAATTGCCATTGCCTGCAACATGGGCGATATGGCCGATGTGCATCGATTAGCAGAAGGCAGCCTGACTCACTATGGAGGCATTGATATATTGGTAAACAATGCAGCCGCTAATCCTATATTTGGACCCGTGGTAGACACAAGTGAAAGCGCATTCAATAAAATTATTTCGGTGAATGTGAAGGGGCCTTTTGAATTGGCAAAAAAAATATACCCATCTATGCGAGCTAAAAAATCAGGCTCGGTCATCAATATAAGTTCTATAGGCGGACTAAAACCAGAAGCAGGCCTAGGTATCTATAGCATGAGCAAGGCAGCTTTGATAGCGCTGACTAAAGTAATGGCTAAAGAATGGGGGGATGATAATATTCGAGCTAATGTAATTTGCCCCGGTTTAATTAAGACAAAATTTAGTGAAGCATTGTGGGCAAATGATAAGGTGATGCACACTATGATGAAAATGCTGGCGATCAAGCGGGTTGGTACATCTGAAGAAATTGCTGCCTTGGCACTTTATTTGGCTTCTGATTCTTCCTCCTATTGTACAGGTAGTGTTTTTACTGCCGATGGTGGATTTACAATTTGATTGAATTAGGGGGATTGCGGGCGAAGATTTTTTGATTCCTAAATTAAAAAGAGGCAGGGCGTATTAATCTTTTATCGAGCCATTGGAAGGCTCCTATCAAAATAACACTCAATAAAATCAACCCAGGGTAGCCGGAAATGAAACGGAAGGTACCCAAACTGAATAACCCCCAACTGAATTTATAATGTATGAAAGTGAGTGAGGCTACAGCTGCCACAAAGAAAGAAAGTAGTCCGGCACTTAGCCAAATATAGTCTTTGAATAATGTGCTGCTTTCTGCATTGAGTTGAAGCATAACACGATCGGCAAAAGAAGTGGGCAATTGATAGGGTTCCTTTTTAAGCGCATCAAATATTTTGCGATAGGCAAGTCCTTCTTTATTGTTTACCAGCTCTCCGCTCTCAATCTTTTGTTGTAATTGTTCGTCTGTCATGGCTCTAATTCTTTACCAAGATACTTTTTTACTTTTTCTTTTAAGAGATTTCGGGCTCTAAATAGATAATTTTTTACTGTGCCTTCGGGCCTGTTAGTTATTTTGCCAATTTCCTGATAGTTCATTTGATCAACATGATACAACGTAAGCACGGTCTTATAATGAGTTGGCAAATAATCAATTATTTTTAAAATCAACGCCTCCATTTCACGATCGTCCATGGCTTCTGTTAGATTCTCGTCAGATACAAATTCACGTTGAAAACTTTCTTCATCCGGCAAGTTGTCAAACTTCATTTTCTGCTTTCGCAGGTGATTGATGGCATGGCGATAAGCCACGGTGGCAATCCAGGTGCTTAGTTTCGATTGAAAATTAAATTCACCAATCTTCTTATGTACTCTCAAAAAAACGTCCTGACAGAGTTCTTCGCGATCTTCATCTTGCTTTACTAAGCGCGCCACCATGTGGCCTACCAATCTCTCATTATCTTTAATTAGCTGCCTAAATGCCTGTGCATCGCCATCTAAAATGCGCGAAACCAGCGCCCGATCATCTGTCATTAAGGGGTTAGACACGGGTCGAAGGTAAGATGTTGCAATGAAAATCGGTAGCGCAACCGGAAGCCGGTAACGTGAAACTATCCGTAACAGGCTCGAACATTTTCAGTTCATTTGCAACATTATCGAAACACCCCGTGTCTTACGGCATATAAACTAAAATTTAAAAAATTATGAACAATGACGTATTTATCCCCGTTTCTGTATTGGGAAGTATTGGCGCTTCTGCCTATTTTTTTGCGAAAGTGATGACTGATTATATCTTGAAAAAGAAAATGATCGAAAAGGGCTTCGTGAATGATGAGACACAAGCTATTTTCAAGCAACATTCAGTCGACAGTAAATATTCTTCCTTAAAGTGGGGGTTGATTACATTTTTTGCGGGGTTGTCACTCATCATTATGGAGTATGTTCCGGTAAGCCCGGAGTCGCCTTTGCCTTATGGATTATTTGTTGTGGCATTGTCAATTGGATTCTTGCTTTATTATTTTATGGTGAAGCGGGATGCGAAGTAGGTTGGTTGCTGGACTTACGCTGACAACTAATTTATTTCCGTCAATTACAGTAGGTAATTTGGTGGAGGCATGCGGGTACAAGGGAGGAAATTACAGAATCACCAGCCTTCATAGAATCTGTCTGAAAAGAAAAAACCGCCCCTTGGGGGCGGTTTAGCTCTGTAATCAAGTTTGCGGTTGCAAGTAAAGTTGGCCTTTACTTACTTATTCAAATGCTTTAAATTGATCACCTCCTCGGGTTTCAAAAATCTCCACTGGCCGCGTGATAGATCTTTTTTGTCAAGACCGGCATACACCACACGATCCAGTTTTACAACTTCGTATCCCAAGGATTCAAAAATTCTTCTTACAATTCGGTTCCAGCCAATGTGTAGTTCAATGCCAATAGTTTTTTTGTCATCACTCACCATCGCCAGTTCATCTACAATGGCGCGGCCTTCCTCTAAATATACTCCACCTTCTTGAATTTTTTGAAAGTCAGCTTTGGTAATTGGCTTGTCCAATTCAGCTTTATAAACTTTTTTTGCTTTGTAAGATGGGTGCGTGAGCTTGTCGGTAAGGTCGCCATCATTAGTCAACAGTAAGAGACCTGTTGTGTTGCGGTCTAATCGACCTACCGGATAAATTCTCTCAGGACCTGCATTGGCCACTAAGTTCATTACTGTGTTGCGCTCTTGCGGGTCATCGGTGGTGGTGATAAACCCTTTTGGCTTGTTCAATAAAATGTAAACAGGCTTCTCGGCTTTTAAACGCTTGCCTTCGTAGCGCACATCATCGCTCATCTTTACTTTGTGACCCATTTCGGTTACAGTTTCTCCATTCACTGTTACCAGGCCCATCTTAATATATTCATCGGCTTGCCTTCTGCTGCCCATGCCGCTGTTAGCAATAAACCGATTCAACCTGATTATTCCCTCGCCCTTTGGTTGCTTTTCCTGATAAGCAGGGCGAATCTCTGCTTTTTTATATTCCGTAAAATTTTTTGTTGAGCTGGATTCCTTTTTCGGATCCGTAAGTGATTTGCCTTCTTCTGCAGCGGTTTTTTTTACAATATCCTCTTTAGAAAACTTTCGTACAGGAGCTTCACCAAATGATTCTCGTGTTTTTCCGAATGGCTTTCTGATTGGTTTTTCTTCGGGGCTTGCAGATTCGGAGTCTGATAATCGTTTAGGCCTTTCATCGCCAAAGTTTTTTCTGCCAAAAGTCCGCTCATTGTCTTCTGTCTCTACTCTCTTAGGCCGATCCAGATCTCCGCCTGAGCTTTCTTTTCTTCTGAATGTTTTTTTTTCGCCTTCTTCCCCACTTGAAAACCCGGATGCTGAAAAACGTTTGGGTCTTTCTGAATCAGAACTTCCTTCTCTCTTTTGATAGGGGCTCTTTGAGAAACTTCTTGGTCTCTCGTCACTGCCTTCTCTTTTTTCAAATGGCTTTGAAAAGCGTTTGGGTCTTTCTGAATCAAAGCTTCCTTCTCTTTTTTGATAGGGGCTCTTTGAGAAACTTCTTGGCTGTTCGTCACCCCCTTCTCTTTTTTCAAATGGTTTTGAAAAGCGTTTGGGCTTTTCTGAATCAGAATTTCCTTCTCTTTTTTGATAGGGACTCTTTGAGAAACTTCTTGGCCTCTCGTCACTACCTTCTCTTTTTTCAAAAGGTTTTGAAAAATCTCTTGGCTTTTCTGAAGATGAATCGCCACTCCTTTTATAGGTTTTCTTTTCACCATCGGGTTTGTCAAAACGAGAAGGCCTTCCGGCAGAAAAAGATTTCTTCGGACGGTCGCTTTCAAAGCGTTCTCCACGACCTGACCGGCTGCTGCCACGATTGCCGCGGAAGCTCTTTTCAGCATCGGAACGTTTGCCGAAAGAAGATTTATTGGGGCGAGTATTTTTTGCCATAGGATTAATTTGTCAAGATGACAATGTGATGATTAAACAAGTTAAGAGTTAAAACCGAGAATATGTTTACAAATGGACTAATTTGCCAATTGAGTCATTGGCGAATTAGTTTTCTGGCGTTTCCCCGATGGTATTTACTTCGTTGGTGAAGTCTTTGGGTGTTGGTAATTCATTAATATCGTTGATGCCGAAATACTCCATAAACTTTGGACTAGTGCCATATAGAATCGGTCGGCCAATAGTCTCAGCCTTACCTTGAATTTCAATGAGGCCTTTATCCAATAGTTTTTGAATCGCATAATCGCAGTTTACACCGCGAATGTTTTCTACTTCTGTTTTTGATAGGGGCTGCTTGTAGGCAATAATGGAAAGCGTTTCCATAGCAGAAGTAGAAAGCCGCTTCTTGGATTGCTGCTTCAGCATAATGCCGATGCTGGATTGGTACGCAGGTTTAGTCAAAAACTGATATCCTCCTGCGGCTTTATAAAGTTGAAAGGAATATTCTTCAGCCTGATATTTTTCATCAATCCGTTGTAAAGCAGCTTCAATATCAGTGTCCGGCACTTCAGCATTAAACATTTCAGAAAGGCATGCCTTCAGATCAATCACTTTAGTTGCAACAGGTGAACAGAAGACTAAAGCTTCAATATGGTTTTGTAAGAAGTCCAAGGTAACGTGTGTGAATGTTTAATTTGTTTGAATTGTTTACTCAGAAAGTCCCTCCCTTTTGGAATGAGACTTAGCGTAAAATCTTAATCTTGTTTCATCATTTTTGCTTCAATGGACTGAGTTGTGTGCGGCACAGCAATCAATCGTTCCTTTGAAATTAATTTTCCGGTTACAGAACAGATACCATACGTTCCGTTCTTAATACGAACCAAGGCATTCTCTAAGTTGGTAATGTATTTCAATTGACGAGCTGCTAACTGGCTCAAATTTTCTTTCTCAGCTGTTTCTGCACCGTCTTCGAGTACTTTAGTATTTCCGCCCGATGTTGAGTCTGTGCCGGCATCATTCGTGCGAGTTAATGTGTCTTTTAAAATGCGAAATTCCTCACGAGACTTATTCAATTTGCCGTGAATCAGCGCCTCAAATTCTTTTAGTTCTTCTTCGCTGTAGCGCGTCTTATCTTCTGAGTTTGACGCTACAGAAGTAGACTTGTGGGCAATTGGACGCTGTGAAATGATTGGAAAAATATTTAGTTGAGAAGGGGATAATTTTAAAGGCGGAGCGGCAGGCTTGTGAGTTTGAGTTCTTGCATCTGCTGCGAGAGCAACAACTGCCTTTTCTTTCTTAACCTTCTCTTTTTTAATCTTTTCTTTTTTGGCTACTGGCGCCTTTACTTCTTTAGCAACTACTTTTTTAGCAACTACTTTCTTAGCAATCACTTTCTTAGCAATCACTTTTTTAGGAGCTGCCTTCTTAGCAGAAGCTGCTTTCTTAACAATTTTCTTAGTAGGAGCTGCTTTTTTAGCAGAAGCTTTTGCCTTCGCGGGAGCTACTTTTTTGGGTTTTGAAGCTGATTTTGCTTTTACTGTTGTTTTCTTTGCAGCCTTAGCTGGTTTTTTTTTTGCTGATTTGGCCATAAAAGTCCTGATTTCAGAGTTTAAAAAAAGATGCGCAAAAATACGGGGTACGGTGTGAAACAAAAAATGTATTTGAAGATAATACAGGAGTAGGATCGTTAATTCCTACTTACGATTACCACCCGTTTCCGAAAGGTTATTACAGTTCCGATATTATCAAAAACCTCAAACCAGACCTGATAATAGCCTAATCGAGCCTTGGAACCATCTTCTTGGTCCCCATCCCAGCGTAATGAACCTTCTAACCCAAGCGTCTTGTTGTTGGCAATGGTTTTGATCAGTCGACCTTGTTGGTCTACTATTTTTACATTGGCCACGAAACTATTTTGGTCGAAGCGGTAGTTGATTTTAGAAAAGTCTTGCCCAGGTTCGTTAAGAGCAAAAATTTCAGGCTCAATCGTTACCGCATTTTCATTGATAAAAGACTCTGGTCTTGAATTAGAGTTAAGATAGCCCGGAGTCGCGAAGCCGGAGACCGAACTTGCCGATTTCCAATTGCTTGGTTCATTACTATCTTGAATAAAAGAAATTCGCTCCAATGAGACACCTTCTTTGTCTTTGATCAAGGGCGAATGCAATTTATCTGAATACAAGAAATAGTCGAGTGTTATATTTTTATCATTGGCAAATGCGAACGATCCTTCATCGTCATTCAGGCTGGGTAAATCTGTTTTTAAAAAATTCTTTTGACCTCCAAAAGAATATTGAAGTTTTAAGTTTTCAGGATCGGAAGTAAAAACGAGATAGCTTGAAGGAGGTAAAATCAAATCGGTGGCAATAGTTTTAGTATTCTTAATTATCTTATTCTCAATATTGGCCAATTTGAAATTTTTCAGGTTGATAAATTTTTCAGAGCGATTGTATACTTCTACAAAATCAACACCATTAGGATATGGGTTGAACAAAATTTCATTTATAATTATATCCAAGCTATCGGCTTTCTCCGGTAATGCAAAATCAAGGTGATTAAATTCTTCTTGGATGAAATTGCCCGCACAATCGCGTAGGTCGCTAATCTCAATTTTGTATAGCTTACGCAACTCAAGGGGCTGTAATAATTCAACTTTTATTTCAGTGAGAGCCTGATTACTAAGGTAGGCCTTTGAAATGGTACTAAACGGGGTGGTAGCAATTGAAACCAACCCTAACGGCTTCTCTAACTTTTCATCAAATATTAGAATTAATTCAGCAGGGCTGAATGGAGTTGCTGTTAACAATTTGGGACCAGTTACATCAGGTTTGTTGGCAAATATGGAATTTTGTTTTCCGGGTGTTCCACCTTTACCATCTGTGGAAGAAACCCAGTTGTTACCTTCTCCACATACATTGGCGGGGTCAATCAACTCCAACGACCAGCCTCCATTTGCTTTATCTTCATCTTTATACCAGGCTGAACTATAGGCAACCGAATCGATTATGATAGATGTTTTTAAGGTTAGCGTTTCTCCATCATTGTTGAGAGTAGGAAAATTGGCAGCCCCAACTACTTTTCCGAATGAAGTAAATTTTGAAACGGATGCAGAAGAAGTGATGATCCAATATTCGTTTGGCAAAATTATTTGGGTTGGCAATACGGCAGT
>JAYVPS010000144.1:0-6370 GCA_043757225.1 Cytophagales bacterium
ACGCGTTTGGATCTTGCGCAAATTTATGGCCGATATGAATTCAGTAGAGGCTATGGAGTTTTTACAATCTAAAATGAAAGGCACTCGTAACAATGAAGAGTTTTTGATTTCGATGAATGGATAGTATTATAATTCGTTAATCCAGTAATTAATCAGCCAATTGAAAAAATTTCAATTGGCTGATTTTTTTGAGACTCACTAGTAGGATTAACGAACCAATTATGAAAGAGGTCTAAATAGACAAACTTAGTATCATTTCCCCAACGTAAATACATTTTTACCTGAGATAGATCCTGTTCTTCCACCGGCAAATGTGGTTTTATTCCACGTCAGTGAAAGCCCTAATTCACTATCGGTAATATTGTCTACTGAAACAACAGTGCCATCATCTCTCTTGAAAGATTTGGCGGTGTCGTCAGTAAATGCCCAAGTGCCTATAGCTGGCCAAACTGATCCTCCATTCGTGGTTGAAAACCGATTGGTGGTAAAAGTAATTGTAAGGTTTTTGAATAAAGAGCTTTCATCTATTCCGTCTACTGCTGCACGTTGAATTTTCCAGGCAGGGCTTGTCACCAACAAATCAGTTACCCGCTGTGATTCCGTTTTAGCTGGTGTAGGATCACCGCTTCCGCAATTGGAAAATGTGATAAGGCCAGAAATCGTCACTATCAAAGTTAATAAGTTTGCAATTTTTTTGATCTTTATCATAACGATTGGAATTTACTTCTTAATGAATTTGCCGACATAATTTTTAGATGTATTGGTGTTGATACGCACAACATAAACACCGGTGATAAAGTCGCTCACATCTACTTCCACCAACGACCCGCTTGCCGCGAATGATTTTACAGTTCTTCCTTCCAGTTGATAAATATTGATCTCACTTCCCGTATTTTCTGGGACCGCAATCATCAACTTATCATTCGCTGGATTGGGATAGAACAATAGCACTGCCATTTCTTTCGATAAATCTCCCGTGATAATAACCGGAAGATTAGCAGAAAGCTCACTGAGGCATCCTTCAACAGATGTCTGAACAGAATATAAACCCGCTTCTTTAATCTTATAGATTGCATCGGTTGCATTGGCGATGGCTGTTCCATTTAAGAACCATTGATTGCCAGTAGCGCTGCTGGAATTCAATTTTACATTGTCTGTATTCTCGTTAACAATGGTAATAGTAGGCTTGGCTGGATTGATGCAAAAAGTCTGAGGTACTTGCGGAGCTGGGTTATAGTCACCATTGCCTGTTTGATTCGCATTTATAGTTGCCTTACCCGGTTTGACAGGGGCTACTGAAGTACCTGTCAGCGTTATCTTGTCGGAATTTGTTGAGAATTGTACAGCCAATGCCGAACTGGAAGTTGCGCTAATAGAAAATGTTGGATCTCCGATCGTGTGAGAAGCGATCGCTCCGAACGCAATAGTCTGCTCCTTTTTTGACGATTTAAGAGTTTGAGTCAGCACAACAACTTCCAATCCAAACGTGGGGAAACCGACAGCTTCCTGCCTGACTGTGTAGGCATTGGAGGTTAGGTCATATTCAAATAAAACACCTCTGTAATTTACACCACCGTTGTTGGTTAGCCCATAGATTTTGCCATTGACGGCAGGCAATAAGCCACCTTTTGGATTAGAACCTGTAGCGAGAACAAAGTCGAATTTTTTTGCATACGTGCTAGTGGAAGGATCGTATTCAAACAGTACGCCCGCGTTGTTTGCTCCGCCCTGAAAAGTTACACCATAGAGCTTGCTACTAACTTCTATCATTGCTCCTAATGGGCCGTCACCTGTAGCGGTGGAGAAATCGTACTTTGCTGTTTTGGTATTCGTGCTTCGGTCATACTCGAAGATAACACCAACATTATTTGCACCTCCTTTTGATGTGTGTCCATAAAATTTTCCGTTCGATGCAAGCGTTAAACCTCCGACAGGTGCGCTTCCATCAGCCCCAGAGAAGTCTGTATGTTTGGTATACGCGCTAGTTGCTACATCAAAATCAAAAAGGGTACCATTTGAACTTGGCCCACCTGCAGAGGCTAGCCCCCATAGTCTCTGATCTTCGGTTTGAATAAATCTGCTTCTCGATATAGCACCGTTTGTATAGCCAAGTGGGCGCAGGTTCTTTAACTGGAATGTTGCAGGATCAAATTCAATGATTGCACCAGAACCGTATTGTGAACCACTCGTGGTTGACCCGTAAAGTTTTCCGTTGAGTCCAAGAAACAAGGCCGGCTCCGCCTGGCTACCCATGGCGATTTCAATGTCCGCTCGTTTGGTGTAACTATTAGTTGTTGGATCGATTTCAAATATCACTCCGTTATTAGTAGCCCCTCCTGTCAAAGTTAATCCATAGAGCTTGCCATTGCTTGCCTGAGTGAGTCCACCTACTGGTTTGACTCCTTCAGGAGCATACACGAATTGCACCTTCTTTGCATACGTGTTGGCTGTAAAGTCATATTCAAACAAAACACCGGCATTGTTAACACCGCCCTGGCTGGCCACTCCATAGAATTTATCATTGACAAGGCAAAAGCTTCCAAAAATAGCCTGTCCATTTTCAAATGTCTGATAAACTTTTTGTGTTAGTGTCAAGGTAGCGAGGTCAAATTCAAAGATTGACCCCCCAGGAATGGACGGAGTGCCGGAACCATAAAACTTCCCGTTCGATACTTCAATCAATCGACCCGATGGTCTTCCCTCGTAGTTGGGAAAAATAGACTTGAAATCATATTTTTTGATATAGGTGCTAGAAGATGGATCGTACTCATAAATAATTCCCTGGGTATACAATCCGCCTTGCTGGGTCATCCCATATAGCTTTCCATTTGACGCACTCATTAACCCTCTGGGTTGCTTTCCGTTTGGAGTATTATCAAAATCGTACTTCTTAGTGAATAGGTTACTTGTAATATCAAATTCAAAGAGGGCACCAGACCCATTGACGCCATCAGATTCGCTTGTTCCATAAATTTTACCGTTCGCAGCCAACACGAGGCTTTTGGTGGAGCCACCACCATCGATCGCTTCGAATTCTACTTTTTTAACCGCAGTGTTTGTAGCAATGTCGTATTCAAAAAAGATCGATTTCTTATAGCTATAATCGGAGAAGGCGGTACCATATATCTTACCACCAACCAGGACAAGGTTGCTGTTGAAGTATGAGCCAAGTCCGGCAAGAGGTAACTTCCTTGAGATCGAGTTTGTTGCGATATCATATTCGTAAAGAAGAGTCCCTTCAATTTCTGCTAAGCCAGCAGACGCTGTTCCATATAACTTTCCATTGACAGTAGGTCATCTCGTACCTCAAATCACTTCTTCTCATGAAAAGCCCCTTTAAACTCGGGGTCTTCCCATCTTTTTTGTCGGTCAATTTCGCGAGCCATAGCCTGGGATTCATCAAATGGTGTTTCTGCAATTTTAATTTCTATTGGAAGTTGCCTGACCATAATTTTTTCGCGGATCACTTTCTCAATTTTTTCGATGTGGTATTTTTCAGAATCCGTGACAAACGTAATCGCTTTGCCACTTTGGAAAGCGCGACCTGTACGACCGATTCGGTGAACGTAATCTTCATACACAATCGGCACATCAAAGTTAATAACGTGAGAAACGTTAACCACATCAATGCCTCGCGAAGCAACATCGGTGGCAACTAAAATTCGAAGGTTCCCTTCTTTAAATTCATTGATCGCATTGATGCGGGTATTCTGTCCCTTGTTAGAATGCACCACTTTCACCGGGCCATATTTCTTACGATCCAAAAACTTATAAATATTATTGGCCATTGCTTTCGTTCGCGTGAAGATCATCACCCGATTAAATTCTTCTTGATCAACTAATAAGTATTCTAAAAAATTAATTTTGGTGATGGCATTTGGAACCAGGTATAATTCTTGGGCTATTTTCTTCGCAACTGTTGCTTGTGGGCTTGCCTCCACCCGTACAGGAAATTCGATAAACTCTTCTGCCAACCTTTCCACCTTTGTGGGATAGGTGGCTGAGAAGAGCAAGTTTTGCCTTTTGCTTGGAATCACCTCAAATATTTTTCGCAACTGCGGCATAAAGCCCATGTCCATCATGCGATCAGCCTCATCTAACACCAGTGTTTTGATCTGTTTGGTTGGAATTTCGTTTCGTAAATACAATTCTAGGAAACGTCCGGGGGTGGAAATTAAAATATCCAATCCTTTCTTAATGCTGTCAATTTGCGTTTTAGGGCCAACCCCGCCATAAATCGCCACAACGCGCAGGTCGGTAAATTTTGTCATTGCCAACGTTTGAGTGGCAACTTGTGCTACTAATTCTTTGGTTGGAACGAGAATCAACACCCGTGGATCATTCCCTTGAGCAAATTTGGTTCTCATCAATACAGGCAAAAGATATGCGGCCGTCTTGCCGGTGCCTGTTTGGGCGATGCCAATGATCTGCTGGCCACCCAAAATCAATGGAATGCATTTTTGTTGAATGTCTGTTGGGCTTTCAAATCCCGCCTCCGCGACAGCGTCTAGCAATTGTTTATTTAATTTAAAATCTAACCATTGCATACGCTAACCGTTTCCGTTTTATCTTTACAAGGTAATGAACTCTACCCTAATCACGAATGCAAAAATAGTCAATGAAGGCAAGGTCTTCGAGGGCGATGTATTGATCAGAGGACAATTCATTGAAAAAATTGGTAAAGACCTGCAATCACAAGCTGCAACGAAAGTAATTGACGCTCGTGGAAACTTACTATTACCCGGTGCTATTGACGACCAAGTGCATTTTCGCGAACCGGGGCTCACTCACAAAGGCACCATTTTTACTGAGTCGAGAGCGGCTGTAGCCGGTGGTGTTACCAGTTTTATGGAAATGCCCAATACCAACCCACCTGTGTTTACGCAAAAGTTGTTGGAGGATAAATACAAAATTGCGGCCAAGACTTCACTAGCCAATTACTCATTTTTTATTGGAGCCTCTAACGACAACTTAGAGGAAGTTTTGAAAACCAACATCCAAAAAGTATGTGGTCTCAAAATTTTCATGGGCTCTTCTACCGAAAATTTATTAGTGGATAATCCCAAAACATTGGAAGGCTTCTTCTCAAAATTTCCATCGATAATTGCCACGCATTGCGAAGACGAGCCTACCATCAGGAAAAACCTAGCTGACTTCAAAGAAAAGTTTGGCGACAATTGCCCTGTGGCATTTCATCCAAAAATTCGCAGCGAAGAAGCTTGCTATAAGTCCTCTTCTTTTGCCGTGGGCTTAGCTAAGAAATTCGGAACACGGCTACACGTCCTTCATATTTCGACAGCAAAAGAGACTTCATTATTTGACAATACCATTCCGTTAGAAAAAAAGAAAATTACAGCGGAGGCTTGCATTCATCATCTATGGTTCAACGAAAAGGATTATGACAGGCTGGGGATGTTGATCAAGTGGAACCCTGCTATTAAAACAGCTCATGATCAGGAAGAGATTTTTAAAGCAGTACTCGACAATCGAATTGATGTAATCGCCACTGACCACGCCCCACACACGCGCGATGAAAAAGAGAATTCTTATTTCAACGCCCCTTCGGGTGGACCGTTGGTACAGCATAGCGTAGTGGCGATGCTGGAGTTTTTTCATCAGGGCAAGATCACACTTGAAAAAATAGTTGAGAAGATGAGCCACCATCCCGCCATTCTTTTTCAAATCGAAAAGCGTGGATTTATTCGAGAGGGCTATTTTGCTGATTTGGTTTTGATAAACCCCCAAAAGCCTTGGACTGTGCAACGCGAAAATATTTTAGCAAAATGTAGTTGGTCCCCTTTTGAGGGGCAAGTATTTCAATCATCAATTTTAGGAACATGGGTCTCAGGGCATCGTGCCTACGCCAATGGTCGGTTTTACGAGAAAAAAATGGGCGAACGACTTCTTTTTAGCCGGAGTTGAAATCTCCTTTGCATTTTCAACTTGCCTACCTACCTTTGCGGCTCTAATACGGTGATTGTAGTTCAGTTGGTTAGAACACCAGATTGTGATTCTGGGGGTCGCGGGTTCGAGTCCCGTCATTCACCCAAAAGCAAAGCCCCATTTACGGGGCTTTTTTTATTTGAATCCTTGTTCAAAGTTAAAATCAAACCCCGGCCACAGATGAAACATAGGCCTATTGCTGTGGGGCTGCAAGGTAAGCTGAACCAGTTGGGTATGACTCATCTTTTGCAAAGAGTACTGCGGGCGATGGTCTTAAAGACAAGAAAGAATGACCAGAGGATCAACCGTTAAATAAATGATGAAGCTACCCGTGAGAGACCTCGAAGAGGTCAACTGTTTATAGAATGATGCCGATGATAACATACGACCCCCATGGGGTCGCACAAAATCCTTGAATCAATTTTCT
>JAYVPS010000145.1:0-6319 GCA_043757225.1 Cytophagales bacterium
CTGCCAATGTGAAATGCGAGGGATGATTTTCTTTTTGGAGGGCATTTACGACTAGGTACTTAGTCCCTTTTAGCCTTTCATAAGTTTGATCGGGAATAAAATTAGCGTCAGTGATGTAGCTAAAGTCACCTACACGAAAACCTAAAACAGGCATTCCCATATGAAGTATAGGAAGTGGTGTGAATTTTACTCCCTCTACTATAAAATCGGAATTACCAATTTCATTCAATTGAATTTGAGGTGTACCAGGATACTTTTCTTTTTCAAACGCATAATAAAATTCTGATAGGACTTGCTCGAGTGTTTGCTTCAAGCCGTAAACAGGCATGTCGCGTTGTTGCAGATAATTGAATGCCCGCACATCGTCCAGTCCGGCAATGTGATCTTTATGACTGTGGGTGAGAAGAACAGCATTTAGTCTGTTAATTCGCTCTCGAAGCATTTGCTGACGAAAGTCAGGCCCTGTGTCGATTACAAAACTTTTTCCATCTACTTCAATATGAACAGAAACACGTAAACGTTTGTCGCGATAGTCCATGGATTGACACACAGCGCACTCGCACCCGATCACGGGTACGCCTTGCGAAGTTCCGGTGCCAAGGAGGGTGATTTTCAAAACAAAATAATTATAATTTCACTTCAGCCTGTGTTAGTTCCGCATAAAGCTTCTGGCTCTTTTCGCTGAACTTACTTTTATCGAGTTCTATGTTTTTAAATATGTCTAACAAAGCGTTGATCTTTCCCTCGGTGGTGAAGAATTTATTTATGATCATGATTGTCTGCTCTTTGAGCAGGCAATAGCCCGATTTAAAATTGCCTTTTTCGTAGCGCATTATGTAGTCGGATTCGGCAATTAAATCTTCTAGTTTGGTAAGAAATTGGTTGGTGTATTTGATCATCGGTAGTGGCTCATTTTCGTTTGCAAGATAGACAAGATAATTCAAAAATGGAGGAATTTGAGGATATGAAGTGTAAGTGTATCTCTATATGCAAAGGTTAAATCAAAAATGGTTTCATATTGATTAAATTTGTAAGTGGTTAAAAAGAAATTGATTGTTATAGTGGGGCCAACGGCTGTAGGTAAGACTCCCTTGGCAATTGAACTGGCTAAGGAACTGGGGACTGAGATTATCTCCGCAGATTCACGACAAATCTTTAGAGAATTAGAAATTGGAACAGCCAAGCCCTCAATGGAAGAATTGGCTCAGGTTAAGCATCATTTCATTAATATCAAATCCATTACCGAAGAATATAACGCAGCTCTTTTTGGAAAAGAGGCACTTGACCGGCTCTACGAGTTATTTGAGACAAAGGGAATTGCTGTGATGTGCGGTGGCTCCGGTCTTTATGTCAAAGCTGTTTTAGAAGGTTTTGACCAAATACCAACCATTGAAGTAGGTATTCGAGATAAGATTAATCAAGAATTTGAGGCGAAAGGGTTGGCATGGCTTCAAGGTCAGGTTCAAGAAATTGATCCTGATTATTTTTCAGTTGTAGATACAAAAAATCCTCAGAGGCTTATTCGGGCGTTGGAAGTAAGCTACTCTAGCGGAAAGCCATTTTCAAGCTGGCGAAATAAGCAAATCACTTCCCTTCCATTCGAGGTAATGAAAATTGGCTTGGAGCTACCCAGGGAAGAATTGTACCATCGTATCGATAAACGAATGGATGGGATGATTGAGAAAGGGTTGTTTGAAGAGGCCGAAAAATTTTATCCGCAACGGCAGTTGAATTCATTACAAACCGTTGGGTATCAGGAGATTTTTGGTTTCTTAGATGGGTTCTATGACAAAGGAGAATCCATACGTTTGCTGAAAAGAAATTCGAGGAACTACGCCAAGCGACAAATGACCTGGTTTAAGAAAGACAAAGAAATCAGCTGGTATAGGCCAGACGAGATGATACAAAATTTAAAAATTCTCGATTCAAAATGGATAAGTTTGTAACCATGAATTTTTCATTTTGAATAAAGTTTTAATCATAACCTACTACTGGCCACCATTTGGGGGGAGTGGTGTGCAGCGTTGGCTAAAATTTGTAAAATACTTACCGTCATTTGGTTATCAGCCTATTGTGTATACTCCTGAAAATCCTTTTGTTGAGATACAAGATCAATCTTTACTAAAGGATATTCCCCCAGAAGCGGAAGTAATCAAGCTGCCAATATGGGAGCCTTACTGGATTTTTCAAAAACTTTCGGGCAAAGGAAAGTTGAAGCAGACAGACTTTGTCACATCAGAAAAAAAATCATTGACACAAAAATTTGCTCTTTTTATCCGGGGTAATTTTTTTATTCCTGATGCGAGAGTGTTTTGGGTAAGGCCATCGGTGGCGTTCTTAACCGATTTTATCAAGTGTAATTCTATCAACACTATTATCACCACAGGGCCGCCACACAGTATGCACTTGATCGGACTAAAACTGAAAAAGAAAAACCCATCACTGAGATGGATCGCTGACTTTCGTGATCCATGGAGTGAGTGGGGACTTTTGGATAGCTTAAAAGCTAGTACGTTGGCAAGATCAATTCACCGAAGGCTTGAACGCAGGGTATTGCATAAGGCGGATGTGGTAATTACGATAACACCATTTTATGTGAATCAATTTGAACGTTTGTCCGGGCGGAAGGTCAACTTGCTAACCAATGGATTTGATGAAGCAGATTTTAAAAACTTTAGTAAACAAAAAGCGGATAAATTTTATGTACGCCATATTGGTGCGGTAAATGATAAATGTGATCCTCGAACCTTTATGCTGGCGTGTGCTCAGTTGTGTAACGAAGAGAAAGAGATAAAGGATAATATGGTGATTGAATTTATTGGGGAGGTTCATTCAACGTTTAAAGAATTTGTAGAGAAAAATATTCCGGTAGCAGAGATAACCAAATTCACGCCAAGCGTAGGCCATAGCGAGTTGATTGACGTTTATGCGACTTCGGCAATATTGGTTTTAATACTTGTGGGTTATAAAGATGCAGAAGGGTATATGACCGGAAAATTATTTGAATACCTTGCCACGGGACTACCTGTGCTTGGTATTGGTCCAAGCAACGGAGATGCAGCATTAGTTCTTTCAGAATCGAAAGTGGGTATGATGTTTGCCGAAGATGATAATGAAAGAATTAGAAAATTTATAAAAGAAAAATATTTGGATTGGATTAACTCGAATCCCAATTCAACCAAAAAAAATATTTCAAAATTTGCTCGCAGAGAAATAACCGGTGAGTTAGTTAAACTATTATAAATTCATATCTGTTTTGATCGGCAAAAGATTCATAAGAGATTCCTTGATTTACACACTGGCGGGTACTTTGCCTATGGCCAGTGGTATTATTCTTGCTTTCTTCTATGGAAATCTTTTGTCAGCTGATCTATTTGGTGCCCTCTCCATTTATTTTGGTTTTTCGTTATTGGTACAGATTATAGTGACTTATAGTTTCGATTCATCTCTGTATATCAATTTTCATGAGCTCAAAAGTGACCCTCGGAAGTTGGCGGAATTTATCAGTAGCGCCTTTATTTTTATTTTAACACTCAGTTTGGTCACTGGAATTCTTTTGGCTTTATTAGGCAATTGGATATTCAGTCATGTTTTTCCTGTAGACAAAATTCTATTTTTTCCTTTTGGAGTGGTGTCGGTAGCCACAGGAATTTTTCAAGCACTATTTAAAGTGAACAATAGTTTGCTTCAAACCCAAAGCAAGGCTTCCATTTTTTTTTGGTCGAATCTTCTTTCGTTTTCATTGATTGTCGGGTTCACAATTATAGGGTTATATGTATTTCCTGGTGACTTATTGGGGCCCATCGGTGGAAGGATGTTAGGTGTCTTGCTTTCAGCCACATGGGTTTTGAGTTCTATTTTTAGACAATTTGGATTTCATTTTAATTGGCAATTACTCAAGACCACGATGAATTTCAACAGCACTTCGTTGATCTACCAAGTACAGCAATGGTTTATTGGTTATTATGATCGCATTCTATTGTTAGCCTTTGTTCCATTGGCAACACTTGGCTATTATGATTTAGCGTTGAAGTGTCTGATGGCAATTGAATTTGTTATCACGGGGTTGAATTCCTCTTTTTATCCGAAAGTGTTGGGCAAGGTCGCATTGCAAGAAAAGAAAATGAGTACCATCGAAATTAATCGGTATTATCACGGGTTGACAGGAGTGGCAATCATTCTTGTGGGCGGAAGTATTTTCTGCTTCCCTTGGCTTATTCAGACTTTGATGCCAGGGTATATTAAAGCCATTCCGTTGCTTCCGTTTGTTGCTATTATTTATCTCCTTCGACCGTTACGTTTGTTCATGGCCATGCCCTATGCAGCTGTTAAGTATTCAAAACCGTTGCCAATTTTCTATTTTATAATCTTAGTCATAAAGATTAGTTTGATGTATCTTCTAATTAAGCAGATGGGAGTCTATGGGGTATTGATATCAACGGTGGTTAGCTATGTCATAGAGATTTTTATTTTGTATTTTGGGATAAGAAATAAATTTACTTTTAAGTTGAATGCTTTTAAATTAATTCTAGCACCTGTGTTGATGGCTTTAATGATCGGATTGCTAGAACCTTTATGGGGAGCAAGTCATTCCTATTTGTTGCATGGTTTTTATGTATTGGTAGGGGGAGCTATTCTTTTGTGGGTCTATTGGAATGAGATCAAGTCTATTGATATTTTTAAAATTGTTCGGTAAAATGAAAGATTGGATTGCTTGTTTTTTTCGTTCCATAAATGCCAATATTGTTACAACCAATTCAGCTATTGGACGAAAGTTATTAAAACTATTTTTTCTTCTTTCTTTCTATTTCAGTAGATGGTTTAGGAAATTAGGCGGTGCTCCTTCATTTTATATCATAAATAATTTTGATGCCGACCTAAAATTAAAGGTCGATCGCTCACGTTCCATGGGTTCTTCACTTTATTGGACTGGGTTCCACGAATTTCGGGAATTATTATTTCTTCATCGCTTTCTTCAACCTTCCATGGTTGCAATTGATGTTGGCGCAAACTTGGGTGAGTACACATTATTTATGGCCAAACGCCTGCACAAGGGAAAAGTGATTTCGTTTGAGCCTGTCAAAGAAACATTTAGCTTGCTGGCGGAAAATGTAAATCTGAATTCTTTTAACAATGTTGAGCTGCTTCCCTTTGGGTTGGGAAGCAAAAGTGAAAAGATAATTATTCATGAAATTGATGATTCACATGAAGGGTTGTCAACTCTTTATCCTGGGGATAGAAAAATAGCGAGATCATTTAACATTGAATTGAAAACTTTTGATGATGAATTTCAGTCATTAAAAATTGCTTCTGTCGACTTTATAAAATTAGATATTGAAGGTGGTGAGTTACCAGCCTTGCAGGGGGCAAAAAGGACGATTGAAAAATTTAGACCATTAATAATGATTGAGATTAATGACCTCACGTATAAAGCGGCTGGCTATTCTTCTTTGGATGTTCTTAATTTTTTCAAGGAAATTAACTATTTAGCTTTTGGAGTTTCAAGCGATGCTCAGCTTGAACCATGTTTGCAGTTACCAAGTTTTGGTAATGTCATTTTTAAGCCTTGAATTGAATTAGTCTTGCTTTTGCAGAATGTAGAGCAATGCTCTTCCATTTTTAGGGCCGCTCATAAAAGGATATAGAAGTGGCAAAATGGTATTTCGCAAAAGACCAAACCGTGACAATTCAACAAAATGAAACAGAGGGACTACTCCGCCAAATCCTTTCTTAACGATTTTTAGATTCAAGGTCTTGAAAATATATTCAAGCTGAAAATAAGGCAAGGGTGTAATATGCCCATGGTTAAGGTCACTTTGTTCAAAAGCGAGAAGAGTGCCTTTCATAAAAAAACGTAAACGAGAAGGGAAGCTCGATACATTAGGAGTACTCAATACCAGCAAGCCATCTTTGGCAAGAACAGAAACCGCATCCTGTACGGTCTTCCATGGGTTCTCTAAATGCTCAATGATTTCGATGGCAGACACCATGTTGTAAGCGCGGGTGAAATTAGCGGCAAAAGAGGATTTGTTAAGATCTATTTTTATTTTGTTCTTTACTTCTGCCTTGATTTGGTCAATGTCAAGATCACATGCGTCTACTTCAAGACCCGCGTCTGTGAGCCGTTGTGAAAATGGACCTTCGCCACATCCAAAGTCAAGCACCTTACTATCTTTCTTCAAGTATGGTAGAATGAATTCATAAATATCTTGATGTAGTCCGAAGGCAGCCCGTTCCAACATTCCTTTGTAGTATGAATTCCCAAAGCTGCCAAATTTTATTAGACGCATAAATAATTTATGATTTTAAGTTTCAAAAG
>JAYVPS010000146.1:0-6316 GCA_043757225.1 Cytophagales bacterium
TTTTTTTCTAATGCGTAGCATTAGACGATTTTTACAATAAGAAGTTGATATACATAGAGTTAGGGTTTTATAAAGATTCTATTGCGTAATCTGGGTTTAACGGGTCAATACAAATCGTCCGACCACTTCGTAGTGGCAAAGAAGAAAAAACATTTGCACAGGAAGGGCTATTTCATGTAGTACAAAGAGGTCTGTTACATGGGAAGGTAATTTCAGAAACACGGCTTATCACATGCGTAACCGAAGCAATAAATCCGTATATCAATTTTGAGTTGTTCTTAAAAGTAGCTGAGAATCCTGAACTTCAATTCATAGTCTCAAACACAACCGAAGCCGGAATTACCTTTAACCCTAAGGATAACAATCCTAAGGAATTACCTGAAAGCTTTCCTGGAAAAGTAACACTCCTACTCTACCATCGATTTAATTTTTTTAATAAGGACAGTAAGAAAGGTTTGCTATTTATTCCATGTGAGTTAATTGAAAGAAATGGCGATAAGTTAAGAGAAGTCATTCTCCAATACACAAAATATTGGAATCTGCCTGATGATTTCAATGAATGGATCGCTCAACATAATACATTTTGCAATACAGTTGTTGATCGAATTGTTCCTGGGTTTCCCAAAGATACAGCTGGCGAAATTCAAAAGATCCTTGGCTTTGAAGATAATCAACTGGTGATATCTGAGCCTTATCATTTGTTGGTTATTGAGGCGCCTGAATATGTGAGACAACTATTTCTGGATGAAAAAGCAGGACTCAATGTAAAATTTGTAAGTGACATTACGCCCTATCGTGTAAGAAAAGTAAGGATACTCAATGGTGCACATACGGCTCTTACTCCAATTGCTTATCTACGCGGATTCAGAACAGTTAAAGATTCTATCAACGATCCTTTTGTAGGAGAATTCATTCGACAAACAATAAATGAAGAGATTATTCCAACACTAGAACTACCAGCTGAAGAATTAAAACAATTTGCAGCCGATGTTATTGAACGTTTTCAAAATCCATTTATCCGACATGAGCTTATTAGTATTGCACTTAATTCCATTTCAAAATTCAACGTGAGAGTGCTTCCTTCCATAGTGGAATATCAGAAGCGAACCGGAAAATTGCCGATGCGATTAATTCAATCCTTAGCTGCATTAATCGTATTCTATAAAGGAATTTGGCAAAACGAATCAATTGCTTTGCAAGACACACCTGAAGTCCTGAATTTCTTCAAAGAAACCTGTGGCTTTATTTCTACGGAAGAAGTCGTTCGAAGGACTTTATCAAATACTTCCTTTTGTGAAAGCGATCTGACTAGAATTGAAGGCTTACAAGATATGGTAACCGGTTACGTGAAAGAACTGATAGATTGAGTCATCAATACTAATAGGTATCTTAAAGTACTTTAGTAGAAGCGCTAACCAATCGATAAATTTTCCCGTCAGGTTTCGTTGTAATATAAAGTTCCCCTTTGCTATCACGGCCAAAACGTTCGTCTACTTTCTCTGCTTCGCAAAGTTCAGACAAGGTTTTGATTTGGCCATCAAGCGAAACTTGCCACTCTTTGATGGGTGCCTGGCTTCCAAGTTTTAAATCCTTCATCTCTACATAAAACAGTCGACCTTTAACGATGTCGCCAAAAACAAATTTTCCAACTAATTGCGGTAATGCCTTACCTCTATATTCAAAACCTCCAGCAATCCCGTTGCCTTCATCGTGATCGTACTGTGCCACTGGGTACGTTATATTAAACTTTGCATCATCCGAGGGTAGTGGATAAATATTGTGCATATTTTGTGAAGGATCAATCACGAAGGTGCCTTCGCGAATCGGCCAGCCACTATCGCTACCTGAGCCTATCAAATACAACGATTCAACATTGTGGTGCCCCACATTCGATACAAATATTTGTCCGGCCTTGCTCCACGTAATCCGATGTGGATTTCTAAAGCCGTAAGCAAAAATTTCTTTAACCGTCTTAGGATTATCGCTCTTCGCAAAGGGATTACTCTCAGGAATTCCATAATGTCCGTTAGCACTATTGTTTCCGCTTGGGTCTATACGGAGTACGCTGCCCCAAATCTTTTCTGTGCTATGACAAAGGAATGGATATCCATGCTCTGCGCTACCACCATCCCCAACGCCAATCGATTGCACAACGGGTTAAATGTAACATTTTTAATTTATAATCAAATTCTTGGACAAGTTTTTTTTGCTCGGCCGAAGGGTCATTTGTTAAATTCAACTATCTGGGCACCCGCATTTTTAAATCACGTATATCCGTGTAATTATCGGGCAGCTAGCAGGAAAAAATAATCCCATCCAGTTCATTTTTGAATACCTTCGATAATTAATTAATTGTTACTAATATCTAACAGATGAAGCAAAAATTACGCAGCCACGGTTGGTTCGGCAGAAAAGATAAGGATGGTATTATCTACCGAAGTTGGATGAAAAATCAAGGTATGCCTGCTGATATGTTTGATGGCCGACCTGTGATTGGAATCTGTAATACATTTAGTGAACTCACTCCTTGCAACGCCCATTTCAGAGATCACGCAGAAATGGTAAAACGAGGGGTGTTGGAGGCGGGTGGATTTCCGGTAGAGTTTCCAATCATGAGTTTAGGTGAGACATTACTTAAACCCACCGCCATGTTGTTTCGCAATTTAGCCAGCATGGATGCCGAAGAATCGATTCGCGGAAATCCAATTGATGGTGTAGTGTTGCTCACGGGTTGCGATAAAACAACACCCAGCACCGTGATGGGGGCCGCCAGCGTGGGGCTACCTACCATTGTTGTTCCAGGAGGCCCAATGCTAAATGGAAAATATAAAGGTCATGAAATCGGTTCGGGCACGCACGTGTGGAAGTTCGATGAGGATATGAAGACAGGCAAGATGACACAGGAAGAATGTGAGTTTGCCGAAAGTTGCATGAGCCGTAGCATCGGGCATTGCATGACGATGGGCACGGCCAGCACAATGGCTTGTATGGTGGAATCATTGGGCCTAACATTAAGCGGTGCTTCTGCCATTCCTGCGGCAGACAGCAGAAAAAAACAAATGGCGCAGTTGAGTGGACGAAGAATTGTTGAAATGGTAAAAGAGGATTTAACTATTGATAAAATATTAACACGTGAAGCATTTGAAAATGCTATTAAAGTAAATGCGGCCGTGGGTGGCTCTAGCAATTTTCTGATTCATTTAATCGCTATTGCCGGACGAATTGGTGTAGAACTAAGCCTGGAGGATTTTGATACGTTGGGCAGTAAAATTCCGTTGCTACTCAACTTGATGCCTTCCGGAAAATTTCTGATGGAAGATTTCTATTATGCTGGAGGATTGCCAGTTATCTTAAATGAATTGAGGGATCAGTTGCACAAAAATATAGTTACCGTTACCGGAAAAAATCATCATGACAATATAAAAGGCAACACCACTTGCTATAATGAAAGTGTTATTGCTACCTACCAAAAACCCCTTATTGCCGAAGCAGGGTGTGTGGTGGTAAAAGGGAATTTAGCCACCAACGGTGCTGTGATAAAACCATCTGCTGCCTCTCCAGCTTTAATGAAACACAGAGGCAGGGCCGTAGTCTTTGAAACAATTGAAGATTATCATGCTAGAATAGATTCACCTGAATTAGATATTGATGAAACCTGTGTGATGGTCTTGAAATATTGCGGACCGGTTGGCTATCCGGGCATGCCAGAAGTAGGGAATATGGCACTACCAAAAAAATTACTCAAGAAAGGAGTTACTGATATGGTTCGTATCAGTGATGGACGAATGAGTGGCACGGCCTATGGTACCGCTGTATTACACGTATCACCCGAAAGTGCAATTGGAGGAACGCTAGCCCTGGTACAGAATGGTGATTGGATTGAATTGGATGTAGCGAAACGAAAATTACACTTAGATGTGAGCGATGCTGAACTGGCCAAACGAAAAGCCAATTGGGTTGCTCCGAAGCCAGCTGCTACACGTGGATATGTTAGCATGTATATTAAACATGTGGAAGGGGCTGATAAAGGTGCTGACTTAGACTTTTTAAAAGGAAGTTCGGGAAATGAGGTAACCAGAGATTCACATTAGTATTTATAAGTTTTGGGAGTATGTTTTTAAACCACTAGTAATAACTATAATTCACCTTAGTCCAGCCTTATGACCATCTTCATCATTTTATCAGCCATTGGTTTGCAGATTTTCTTATCAATCAAAAAAGTAAATCCCTTTTTATCGTTATTAATCGTGGCCATTCTGACAGGATTGGTTTTGGGAATGAATCCGAATGACTTATTAAAGTCAGTGGAAAAAGGGGTAGGCAGTACATTAGCTGGATTGGCATTAATCATTTGCCTCGGAGCCTTTCTAGGAAAATTATTGGAGGTGAGTGGAGCAGCCGAACAGATTTCGATTACGCTAATACAATCATTTGGCCTGAAAAATATTCAGTGGGCAGTCTTGCTCACCGGCTTCCTAATGGGCATTCCATTATTCTACAATGCCGGCTTTATCATTTTAGTTCCACTTGTATTCGCGCTCGCTAAAAAAACAGGTCTACCATTACTCTATATTGTTATTCCTATGGCGGCTTCTTTGAGTACCACCCATTGCTTTTTACCGCCTCATCCAGGACCAGTTGTTTTAGTAAAAGCATTTAGTGCAGATATGGGCAAAGTTTTGATGTATGGAATTACGTTAGCAATACCAGCGGTAATCATTGCAGGACCTTTCTTAGGCCGTTTACTTAAAAGTGTGAAAATAGATCCCGCAGGTTTATTCTCATCAGATGTTGTAATTTCAGAGAAAGAACTTCCATCAGTATCCACTAGTTTTATATTGGCATTGATGCCTGTTTTTTTAATTTCACTATCGGTCATTGCTGCTAATTTTCTAGCTTCCGAATCAGTGATTCAAAAAATATTATTGTTTACAGGTGATAGTGTTATTGCGTTACTCGTCTCTGTTTTGTTGGCTGTTTATTTTTTCGGTATTCGCAAGGGGCATTCTATGGAACAAATGATGAAACTATTAAGTGAATCCATTTCGAGCATTGCCATGATCTTGTTGATCATTACCGCTGGGGGCATTTTTAAGCAAGTACTCATTGATAGTGGTACTGGCGCCTATATTGCAACCTTCAGTAGTAAATGGGAAATGCCTCCACTAGTATTTGCGTGGGTGATCACCGCCTTTTTACGCGTGATGATTGGCTCTGCTACTGTAGCCGGAATTACGGCAGCTGGTATAATGGCTCCGTTACTTGCTACCAGTAATGTTTCTCCTGAATTAATGGTATTGGCCGTTGGTTCCGGCAGTGTGTTTGGTTCACATATCAATGATTCGGGCTTTTGGATGTTCAAAGAATTTTTCAACCTGTCGTTACGACAAACCTTTCTTTCGTGGACTCTCATGGAAATTGTTATTTCCATTGTAGGACTAATTGGCGTAATGATACTCAATATGATCATATCATAAATAATCAGTAGAACAAAGCATCTTGGACTTATGGTCAGGTCTAGCCTTCATTGGATTTATCTATATAATTGAAGAGCCGAGTTGGAGCTGAAAAAAAAAGTGCTAAATTTTTTGAGTGCTTTTTCTATTTTTACGGCACAATTCTCTGGTTGGCAAACCTTCATCCTCTTCATGACAAAAAAAGTGTCTAAAATCAGAATATTGCTATTCCTTTTCTCCTCATTGGCTCTAACAGAGTCCTCTTGGGCACAGAAGAAAAAATCTACCACCCAAGAACAAACTGATCTCATTGAAATACTTGTAAAGGCATTTCATATTTCAACCAGACCAAAACCACCAGACGGCAAGCGAGTTGCGTTTTCAATAATACCAACAACAGAAGCATCCGGTGGAAAGCGTGTTTTGGTCTCCTCCATCAACGCAGCATTTATTATCGGGCACGAAGAAAAAACCAATTTATCAAGCGTATTCTTTTTGCCTTACACCGATTTTTCCGAAAACTTCGGCTTCGGCCTCAAGTACAATATTTTTACGCCCAAAAATGAATGGAATATAACCGGTGAAGCTCGGATTAGCACGTTAACACAATACTCATTTGGACTAGGCAGCAGTTCTACGGAATCTGATCGGTTTCGTCTTTCGTATGATAATATTCGGTTTTATGCCACTGGAAATCGGAAATTACACGGAAACATCTTTGGTGGGGCAGGATTAGCATACGATCGTAATTATAATGTAGGCATAAGTGATATCTCAAATGCACAAAGTGAGTTTAGAAACTATGGAATCGGAACGCAGTCTTCCTATTCTGCTACCGGCATTTCGCTTGACCTACTGCA
>JAYVPS010000147.1:0-6279 GCA_043757225.1 Cytophagales bacterium
GGCAAGAGTGGTATCGTGTGTGAACAACTCCAAGATGTATGTGAAAATGGCCGCCTAAAAATATATTTATATGGGCTTGGTTTTAACATAGAAATCAAGAGCAGGGTGGCCGTGAAAAATTGTGGGTGCTCTGTAATCATGTTTGCGAAGACTACATGCTAAGGTAAGTATTTAAAAAGAAATAGCTTGGCAAAGGAATGGTTTCAGATAGTGTCAGGTGATAACACCTGACACGGCAAAACTTTACTTTTTTTTCGATTGAATTGCTATTGGAATAACGTCCGTTAATTCAAGTTGTCTAACCATGTCGGCTACAGTAGTCTTGTACTTATTGAAATGTTCAGTCTTAATATGCGCTTGGTAAGCCATCACACTTGCATATGTTTCAAAGATGATAATATTAGTAGGTGTATTTTTATCTTGTACAGCAGAATATGCTAATACGCCTTTTTCGTACTTTAAAGCGGATTCCATTTGCGACTTTAACGCAATCAAATAGTCCTGCAACTTTACACTGTCAACCTTGATTTTAGCAATTCGCATATAAGGGGTCTTGTCCTGTGCCAAAGATTCCCGAAACGATAATGTCATCATAATTGTAATCCAAATTAAAAGTCGGCCGTGTCGTAATTTCATGTTAGTCATTTAATTGTCACCTGTACCCATAAATTGTATTCGGCATAATTTGTCATTAATTTTTTTAAGCTCATAATCCTTATTTTTAAAATGTTAATTGCTATTGGTTTTGTCTTCCAAGAAAACTTCCTTTGCCATTAAGGAAATTCATTGCTCTCAGAATATTTTTTCAAGACTTTCTTTGGTTTTTAACTTTGCTAAATTTCGTATAATTTCTGATTTTCTTGACACGGATAAATTTTCAAAAATTAAACTCGCTTCTTTGTTCAATTTCAATGCTTCTGCAAACTCAATTAGCATTGGAACTTCACGATTTTCTGCATCAAACAAGATTGATATTTCAATCGTTTCGCCAATCCGTTTTGGTGAGTTTTTGAGCATTGTTGTGTTAATATAAAGCCTCCACTCTCCACTATATTTTATTAAAGTCTGTTTGTATGGATTGCCGTTTATAGTCCCTTTTATTGGTATGTGTCCTTTGTTTTTATTTGCTTGAATAAAAATTGAGTTCAAAATATTGTCGGGCAAATAAACAAATGGATTTATTCCAATTATTTCAATTTCTGCTGAAAATATGTCTGCCTTAATTTATTCATTTGCCACTGGTTGTATCGTTCGTTACAATGACAGCTAACGGTTCGGTTTGGCCGTTCTGGCGGGGATTAGAACCTACGCCTTGTCCCACAGCGCTATTGAATCAACTCTTTCATAATGTTAATTGGTACAAAAAAGTTGCGGTAACTTCTATTTTCAATTGGAATCTTTGTCCCCATTGGTCGTTGATTTAACATTTTGTTCACTTCAACTTCGTCCCAATTGTCAATACCTCCATCTATGTCGTTGAACCTTAAATTCTCCACATGGTGGTTCATTGTCCCGATAATTTTCTTGTCGTTATTTGATTTAGTAAGAACGATATTGCTTAGTTGCTTTCTAAGTTTTACTTCCTGTCGTTCGCTTATTTTAAGATCGTATTCAAGTTGTCTAAAGAGCCTTTCTTTAAAGTATTGCCCAAAGTCAACGGTATCTTTTTTAAGAATGTTTGTCATTATTATTGAATAGCATGTTTTGTTATTCATAAATATCAAACATTTTTTTCTGTCAACTGTGAATAAGTTTCCATTCCAGTCACCAAGACCTGAAGAGTCAGTCGGTATATCTGTTTGGATACTTTGTCCCAGAAACACTTCTAGTTTTTTAGAACAATATATCGTCATTGTGTCGAACTTGCCATGTCTGCTAACGGTTAGCTATGAAACGTGTGCGTTTAAATACCTACATCTTTGTCCCACGTTGCTGACGAAATTTAACAGCACACACTTTAAGAACCTACAATACAGCATATGTTTTATAGCTATTGTTAGCGTTTTCTCCACTTTTCATGAACTCCGTTCTACTTTTAAATTCTTGTTGACCAGATTACCTCTCTTGTATCCCGATTAAAATATTCCGCGGTCAGTTCTTTGCTAAACTCTTTTTCAACTTTTAGAATATCCAACTTCCGATGATCATTGATGAAGTAGTTCCGTTCGTTTTCGGAGGAAAGCTTACAAAGATGACGATGATAAAAACGGCACCTGCGTAATCTTCAATGAACTTAAGGGTTTGATCATTAAGGTGATTGTAACCATAGAATATTGCAAAAAAGATTACTGCAAAAGCCGCCAATAATCCCAGCACAAACTTAAAAGAGGAGGTAAAGCGCATGGTAAAAGAGTTATGCCAATTTAGACATAAATTACAGCAAACAACTATGGGCATCTCTAAAAATTTCAACCGTCATTGCGAACGAAGTGAAGCAATCCCCAAATTGAAATCCAAAAGGGGATTGCTTCGAGGGGTTTTTAGAGATGACGAGAATAATAATTATCTTTCGACATGCTGCCCTTCTGTCTGGGTTCGTCACAACGATACATGGAGGTGGTAGTTAATGGAATTATCACAAGAAGCAAAAGGAAAACCTAACCATCTCTATGAAAAAGCATTTTACTATAACGTTAATCGTTTACTTTTTTTTAGTTGGTCAACTACTTGGTCAACCCGCCACCACGCTCATAAAAGTAATTGTTGCTGCCGATCACACCGACTGGCTTTATAAACTCAATGAGCCAGTCAAATTCAGCGTCACCGTCTTAAAAGATGGAAACCCTGTGAAAGGGATCATCCTTAAATATAAGGTAGGGCCTGAAAAAATGGAACCGCTAAAAAAGGATTCCTTAGTATCAAGTAGTGGCACGTTGACGATTCCGATGGTGACCCTTAAAGAACCCGGATTTCTGCAATGTATTGTGACCGCTTTTTATGAAGGTAAAGAATATCGTGGGCTTGCTACCGCTGGATTCGATCCCCAATCTATAAAACCAACGGTAGATAATCCAACAGACTTTACAGCCTTTTGGGACAAAGCAAAAATTGAGTTGAATAAAATACCTCTTGATGCACGAATGACGTTGATGCCAGAACGGTGCACAGAAAATGTAAACGTTTATCATGTCAACATTCAAAACTTCCGGTTAGGTGCTCGCCTATATGGAATACTTTGTGTACCTAAAAAAGAAGGGAAGTATCCCGCCTTATTGCAAGTACCAGGGGCGGGCATTCGTCCTTATGCTGGTGATATTGCTAATGCAGAAAAAGGAATCATCACACTGGCCATCGGCATACATGGTATACCGGTCAATCTCGATGCTGCAGTCTATAATAATTTAAGTGCTGGCGCTCTTAACGGCTACCCTTCAATCAATCTTGATAACAAAGACCTATACTATTATAAAAGGGTTTACATGGGATGTGTAAGAGCAAATGATTTTCTAGTTAGCCTTCCTCAATTTGATGGTGTTAACCTTGGGGTAACCGGGGGAAGCCAGGGCGGTGCATTGTCTATCATTACTGCATCATTAGATACAAGAGTAAAATACCTGGCGGCTTACTACCCTGCTTTGAGCGATGTGACCGGATACTTACATGGGCGTGCGGGAGGTTGGCCACACTTGTTTAACAAAGACAACTTGGCCAACAACAACTCAAAAGAAAAAATTGAAACTTGCGGATACTACGATGTGGTTAATTTCGCGCGACTATTAAAGACACCCGGCCTTTACTCTTGGGGTTTTAATGACGAAACATGCCCACCCACTTCCATGTATGCTGCATACAATGTAATCTCCGCACCGAAGTCTTTATTCTTGGCACTTGAAACCGGCCATTGGACTTTTCCTGAGCAAACTGAAAAACTTACAAATTGGATTGTAGATAAGTTGAAAGGAAAATAAATTTTAAAAACGCATTTAAGTTTTAAGCAATAAAATTGCTTCTCCTTATTGTGGAACATGGATTCAACTGGTAAAGCCTGACAAAACCAAACACGACCAGAAACAGGCCTTGGCAAGTCAACTGCACTTCAATTAAAGAAAATAAAGTCTAAATTGTATGCGTGTACCATTTAGTTTACACCAGCCATTCAAAAAGACCATTCATATATACCCAATTGATTGAACTGCTAAATCAGGCAAGAATATACAATAAGGCACACGACATAACAGGTCTTACTGATTTACCGCAATCAAAAATTTATTCAGGTCCTCGAGGGAGAAAGGGATGCTGTAGATTATCTCTATTCCAAAATAGAAATGGATATACGGCATAAAAAAGTCACAAAGGTAATAGTGGGAGAAACAGAAGAAAGGATTTTCAAAAACTGGTCAATGGGATTTAAAATTCTGGAAGATGATGCCGAATTTAAAATGATAGAGGGCTATCAGGATGTCGAAATTTTCTTTGATCAACTGAAGATGACTGAAGACAGCAGTTTGGTTATGATATTTTTTCAGCTCTTTTATAAAAGGAACCAAGACGATTATCCTGAACTTGCTACGTAACTAGTTGTTATTGATTTCTGTTTCCTCAGCACTTAAAAACCGGTGTTTATCAAACGCTTTGCAAAAAGAATTCTTATCATTAATAAAAATAAACTCACCCACTAGCAACAGCGTTACTCGCCACAATTAACGCTATCTTTGCAGTATGCAAAACAATCTGAATGTGGTTACCGAAGCGGTTCTGAAAAATTTATCCATCGCTGCACTAAATGAAATGCAGGTAACCACTATTGAAAAAGCAACTGCCTCACAAAACCTTATGCTGCTGGCGCCTACCGGTTCCGGAAAGACACTTGCTTTTTTAATACCTTTAGTGAATAAGCTACGCCAAGATGTGACAGGCGTGCAAGCCTTAATAGTGGCGCCCTCGCGTGAGTTGTCGCTACAGATCGAACAAGTTTTCAGATCGATGAAGACCTCTTATAAAGTAAGTTGCTGCTATGGTGGTCACTCAGTAAAAATTGAACAAAATAGTTTGAGCGAAACACCTGCTGTAATTATTGGAACGCCCGGAAGACTGGCAGATCATATTTCTAGAGAATCATTTGACGCCAGTACAATAAGCATGGTGGTGTTAGATGAATTTGACAAATCCTTGCAGCTTGGTTTCCAAGAACAATTAATCGTGATCTTTAAAGCACTTAATGGGCAACAGAATCATATTCTTACTTCTGCTACAAAAATGGATATGTTGCCTGACTTTTTGCCTTTTACAAAGCCGGAAACACTTGACTATCTGAGAGAGGAGCAGGATTCTAATCTAGAGTTGAAGGTGGTGAAAACAACCACGGTTGATAAAGTAGAAACCCTCATGCGGCTGGTGGCAGGATTTAATCAAGAAGTGTCTTTGGTCTTTTGTAATCATCGGGAAGCCGTTGACCGAATCAGTGCCTGCCTCACCCATCACGAATTGGATCACGGTACTTTGCACGGTGCCCTAGAGCAGATCGATCGCGAAAAGAATCTGATCAAATTCAGGGGTGGCGCCCACAATATCTTAATAGCAACAGACCTAGCGTCACGTGGGTTGGATATCCCCGAAATAAAACATATTGTACACTACCAACTACCGGTGCAGCAAGAAGCCTACACACACCGCAATGGCCGCACCGCCAGAATGCATGCCAAAGGACAGGCTTACCTTGTTCTTGCCACTGATGAAACACTACCCTACTATATTGATAAAAACGTAAAAGAGCTCAAGGTCAGCACTAAATTGCATTTGCCACCACCACCTGTTTTTGTTTGCCTATACATCAGTGCCGGTAAAAAAGATAAAATTAGCAAAGGAGACATTGTTGGCTTACTGACAAAAAAAGGAGGACTCCAAAGCGATGACATCGGCCTCATTACAACGCTTGACTTTTCTTCTTACGTATCGGTGAGGCGTGATACTGTTAAGTCATTGCTTGTCAAAATAAATAACGAAAAACTTAAAAAAATTAAAGTAAAGATCGAAGTAGCGAGCTAACAACTAAGAAGTAGAACAATTCTTTTAATACGGGCAGCCCTAGTTCGAAGGGTTTTTATTCTAAAGGTTGCTACCTAATATAGCATGGCTTATAAAACTATTTTAGCTAAACATATTAAAAGTATTATAATATCACTTTAGCTTGATTTAGAACAAGACTTAACCAATATTCACAAAAATTATTTATGAGAAAATTATCCGTTTCCTGTTTTTGGCTATTGGCTTCTTGCACTGGCTTGTATTCTCAAAATTATTCTGGCGATAGCTGGGCTCAGGTAAAAGCCAAAGGTGAGG
>JAYVPS010000148.1:0-23744 GCA_043757225.1 Cytophagales bacterium
TGTTCGCAGTCATTTTTCAGCCTCAAATAATTCAACAAATTTCTGGCATCACCGATAATCCTACTAAATCTGCTTTTGTGGCGGTGATGAAATCGATGGCCATGTCTATCAACATTAAAACCGACAACGCGATGATCACTGAATTGCTTTCCTCTGGCGGAATGGCGGGCATGCTCAATACGATTTGGCTGATTTTAGGCGCCATGATTTTTGGTGGTGTAATGGAAAGCTGTGGGTTGTTGATGCGGATTGTAGAAGAGATTATTAAATACGCTAACTCTACCGGATCACTCGTACTATCAACTACCCTAACCAGCATCTTCTTTAATTTAACTGCTGGCGATCAATATATGGCTATCGCAATTCCGGGAAGGATGTTTTCCGATACGTATAAAAAACAAGGATACAAGCCAGAACTCCTGAGCCGTACTCTAGAAGATGCCGGCACCGTTACTTCTGTATTGGTTCCGTGGAATACCTGTGGGGCAACACAAGCGAAGGTTCTTGGTATTTCTACATGGACGTATGCGCCCTATTGTTTTTTCTGCATCATCAGTCCTATAATGACGGTGCTGCAAGCTTACCTTAATTTTAAGATCCGCAGGTTGAATGACAAACCCACTGCATAAGGTTACCATTACCAACGAGGAGATCAACGAACTTCCCCTTGGCGCATTTGACGGGGAGGTAGTAGTGATAACCGAGCCTGCGAAAACAGAAAAAGCTTTCGCGGAAATTAATAAACACAAAGTAGTTGGGTTTGATACTGAAACAAAACCTGTATTTGTCAGTGGTCACTTCAACAAAGTAGCGCTCATGCAAATAGCTTTACCAAAGAAAGTTTATTTGATACGATTGAAGCACACCGGAATGACACCCTCTATTATTCATTTTCTAGAAAACGAAAAAATTTTAAAAGCGGGCGTTGCTTTGCGCGATGATGTAAAAGGGTTGCAAAAACTCCATCACTATACGCCAGCCGGCTTTGTTGAACTGGCTGAGCTACGAAAGCACTCCGGACTGGAGGTTGAAAGTGTAAAGAAATTAACTGCGTTGCTTTTAGGCTTCCGCATTTCTAAGAGTGCCCAAACCAGCAATTGGGAAGCGGAGACCTACAACGAAAAACAGATTAGCTATGCCGCCACCGATGCGTGGGTGTGCCTAGAGATTTATAAGAAGCTGATGAAGTGATATACCGCCATGATTGACTAGATAGAAACCAATTCCGTTATCAATGGGAGGTTGTTTATTTCTAACATTTTAATTGACCTTTCCTTCCTTTTCCTTTAGAAAGAATTTAAGTTTAATAAAGATTTCAGTAGCAATTTTTTTCGCTACAATTTTAGGGATAGCAATGTCATGGTCGGCCAACGGAACCGTAAAGTCTGATTCAATTGTCATTTGCCCTTTACTGATCGTAACCGTGCCTGGTATAATCCGTGATTGCTTTTTGCCATGAATTGTCAAGTTACCCTTGGCCTTAGTTTTATATACCCCATCCTTATGATAATCTATGGGATCAATGAGCGTACCGCTAAACGTTGCCTGATAGAATTTATCAGTTTCCATATACTTCTCATTGAAATGTTCCTGCTGAAGCTTGCTATTAAATCCTTTAAAAGATTGAATGTTTATTATGAACGCAAATTGATTGTTGGCAGGGTCTACCACGCCTACCATCTTATCGGTTGAGGCGCTAATTAATTCTAACACGGCATTCGAAGTAAAATCTAATTTCCCCGTTTCAAGAACAAATCGTTTCTGCGCTTGCGCTTGAATGGAAACCAAGACTAGGAATATTACTATTTTGTTCATGCGATTTTCTTAATTTAAAAGATACGTTAATGAAAAACTAATTGGTTAGACCCATATCTGTATTTGCTTCATCCGACCAAACGATCTTCAAAGGAGCCAAAGAGGTTATTTGAACAAGTGTGCATATTCTTTTCGCGCGGCCTCCGTGGCCTCTTCTTGTGATTTAGATTTTATAGATTCAAGCCCTTTATCTATCGCCCGCTTTTCCTCTAGCGTGAGATTGTGAGTACTTCTTCTTCGTTTGTTTTTTTAGCAATAAAACTGTTTGATGACCTTGCTCTCGCTGATCCCTGTCAGCCATTGTATGATGTCCAGTTTCTCTGCGTGGATAGCCATAGCCTTTTGTTTTGTTCCCCAAAGATAACGATTTCGTGGTTATCCTTATCCGGATTCCGTGTACACAGGGCCACAACTATTGATAAGACCATTTTTTAAATTCTTTACAAATACGGGAAAAACACCCTAGCTTTTGAAAAAAAAAGCATAAAAGAAAACTACTACTATTACAATTCATCTTTAAGATTTAATAACTTTCAAATCTAAAGGTTGGTGTTGTGCGAAGGAATAGGGAGGAGGATTCACCAACAAACAGATAAACGTTGAGTTAAGCTAGTTTAGGCTTACTAATGCGTATTGATGTTGCATAGGTTAGTACAAAGGAGAGGCTGAAGAAAAAAAGGTGCATCAGAAAACCATGAGCGACTCAAACCTGTTTTGCTCTGAAATTTTACCTATTTTGCGTTGTTGACCTAACCAAAAATGGAAGAAAATACCCCAAAGCCCATTGATGACCTCGTAAAAAAAATAAATCAGCTTTCTCAAAAGCAAGAATTGCTGGCGAATGAAATCACGGATTTAAAAAAAGTCATCTACCAAACCAAGCAACTTGGTATTGTCGATCTAAAAATAGACGTGGCTTTTCCTAAAATAGAAAAAGTTGACACCGCAAAAGAAATACTCCCTACCCCTCCTATTTCGAAAGAACAACTTCCTAGCGTGGAGGTTATTCTCCCCAAGCCTGCACCCATAAAGATTAAAAAAGAAAACAAACAGTGGGAGGAATTCATAGGAACCAACCTGCTCAATAAAATCGGAATAGCCATCTTAGTGTTGGGCATTAGCTACGGTGTAAAATATTCTATCGACCATGAGCTAATCAACCCCATCACCCGAATCATTCTTGGCTACTTAGCAGGGGCTGTCTTAATTGGTCTTGCCATTAAGTTGAAGGCTGAATATAAAACATTCAGCGCTGTACTACTAAGTGGTGGCATGGCCGCTTTCTATTTTATCACTTTTGCCGCCTATGATCTCTACGATCTGATGCCCCAGGCCATGGCCTTCATTATGATGGTGCTATTCACCGCCTTTACCGTTTACGCTGCGCTGCAATACGACCAAAAAGCAATTGCTATTATTGGATTAGTGGGTGCCTATGGCGTTCCGTTTCTATTAAGTGATGGCTCCGGAAGAGTAGTAATCTTATTCTCTTACATAACCATTGTCAACGTAGGCATTTTGTTACTCGCTTTCCGCAAAGCCTGGAAGCTCTTGTACTACCTCGCCTTCGCATTAACATGGCTCATCTACTCAGTATGGTTTCTCGACCGCTATAGTTATGAAGAGCATTTATGGATCAGCCTAATTTTTTCCACCATCTTCTTTGCCACCTTTTACATCACGTTTCTGGCCTACAAGCTCGTGCAATCCGAGCCACTCAGTCGGTGGGATGTTGTGCTCTTGATGCTCAACTCATTTCTCTATTTCGGCTTTGGCTATGCAGCTATCGTAGATCACCCTTCTGGCGAATTGTTTCTTGGCCTATTTACTTTATTCAATGCTATCCTTCATTTCATAGCCTGCCTCACCATCTTCAAAAGTCAAGGCCACACCAAAGATGTTTTTTACTTTGTAGCGGGGATGGTGCTGGTATTCATAACACTCGCAGTACCTGTTGAACTGGAGGGTAATTGGGTCACCCTGATTTGGGCTGCCGAAGCCGTACTACTATTTCGGATCGGCCGCACCAAATCATTTCCGGTCTATGAAAGATTATCCTACATCCTGATTCTTCTGGCTGTCGGAAGTCTCTTTGACGATTGGGAAGCTTATGGATCTTACACGAGTTACAACAAAGAATATTTCATCAGGCTATTCTTAAATATCCACTTTGCTTCTTCCCTGTTCGTTGTCACTTCCTTGAGTTGGATATTAAAACTAAGTCTGGATAAGCAATTCGTTGCGCCCGAAGGAAGGTTGCAGCCTGCCTTTACATGGGTACTTTCAGGAATTCTTTTCGTTACCCTTTACTTTACCTTTTTTAAGGAAATAGAAAATTACTGGTTGCAACGCTACACTGACTCTTCGGTGATGATGCGCACGAGCGATCCTAACAACGACTATTCGGTCTATGACTCTGACTTAAATAAATTTAAAAGCTTATGGTTGCTTATTTATTCTGGACTATTTGGCGTTGCCCTAAGTTTATTAAATCAAAAAGTTCTTAAGAATAAATACGTAACCATCGTGGCAATAGTCTTCAATGTATTGGTACTTTTCGCGTTTGCCTTCGGTGGCTTAGCAAGCTTAGGCGATTTGCGAAACAGCTTCATTAATCAAACAGACGCAGAACTTTATTTCAGAGATTGGGGTCATATCCTTATCCGATACGGATGCTTTCTTGCTATCCTTCCATTAGTTTGGTTCAACCGTCAATTTATAAAAGATGACCTTTTCGATCCAACGATAAAGAAAGTGGAGATAGCCTTGTTTCATATTTTTACACTGATCATACTCAGCAGCGAACTCATTCATTGGTTAGAGCTGGCTCACGTACACGAAAGTTTCAAATTAGGGCTAAGCATTCTATGGGGCGCCTATGCGCTAATCCTTATTGTGCGAGGATTAAAATTGAACAACAAATATTTGCGCGTGATGGCAATTATTCTGTTCGCGATCACGCTACTTAAATTATTTATCTATGATATGGCTGACATGAGCACCATTGCCAAAACCATTGTAATGATGATTCTAGGGATATTGTTACTGACGGCCTCCTTCATCTACAACAAAGCAAAGAAAGCTACAGACCTAAAAATCGAAGCAGAGAATGCCACCACGAATGAAAAACCTAATTAGAATGAAAGAGCTTGTGCACATATACCGTTATTGTATTCTGTTTTTTTTTGCGGCCTGCCGCGAGGCGCGCCATCGGGCTATTCGCTTCAAGTCCGGCCACGCACTACTACCATCGCACTTCGGGCTTTCCGCTTCTATCCCTGGCCGGGCTCTCGTATCTACACTGCTAATGGTAGTAATGATATCTACCACCTACGGACAAAAAATAGATTTTAATTTTAGACAAAAACTCAGTGCTTCTGATTCCGCAAGTTGGTATTCCATTGAACTACCAAATCCAATATTTAAAAACCTTAACAGACAATTTACAGACTTAAGAATTTATCAATTTAACGAAAAAGATACAACCGAAGCACCTTATCTCCTCACCATTCACGAACAACAACTTACCGAAGGTAGGTTTGAACTGCCCGCCCTCAATCAAAGTAAAAAGGATGACGTTCAGTATTTAACTTTCGAACTAAAGAAAGATCAAAAAGTAAACTACCTCAAATTGGAATTCAAGGAAGAAAATTTTGATGGTTATGCCTCCATAGAAGGAAGTGCTGACCAAAAAGAATGGTTTGAAATGGAAAGAGGTCAGCGTATTATTTCAATTCAAAATAACAATACCCAATTTACTTCTTCTGATCTGCATTTTAATCTTATCAATTTTAAATACCTGCGCATTCAACTTAGCGTTGACAGAACACTAACCCTAACCAATGCCACATTTAAAGAGCAAACCATCGTGCCCGGAATTTATTCCAACATTCCTCTTGCATGGAAGGAGACCATTGAAAAATCAGTTAAACAATCAATCATTACTATTGACTTCAAGGAATCACAACCTGTCACAAAATTGTTGGTAGAAGTTGAAGAGAAGAATGATTACTATCGTCCGTTTCGATTTGAAGTACTGACCGATAGCACAAAAGCGCCCAAGGGTTGGCAATATTTTTATGAAACTCTTACCAGTGGCTACCTCACCTCACTTGAATCCAATGATTTCAATTTTCAACTATCTGTTGGCCGAAAATTCAGACTGGTCATTGATCATGCTGATAACAGGCCAATAAAAATAAAGAATATAACAGCATCAAAGCCTAAAATAGATTTAATTGCCCGATTGCAAACAGGCAACAACAATTACCTGTACTATGGAAGTAATTATGCAGGTCAACCTAACTACGATTTAGTTGTCTTCAAAGATAAAATACCTACCGAAGCCCCTTTACTTTCTTTAAGCACTGAAGAAAAACTTAAGAAAGAAAAAGAACCCGTCTCTGCCCTTATCGAAAATAAACTATGGCTATGGTCGGCAATGGGGCTGATCATTGGCCTTCTTGGATTTTTTACCATTCGCATGATGGGGAAGAAGTAGTCGGTAATCGGCTGTAAGCAAATCGTAGAATTTTTTTACTTGGCATCTTTGAATGAAAAAATAATGGACATCATCAATGTCGGTTAGCAGTTGACTTTGTCATAAAAATTTCTTAAACTTTGTAGACACCAAATCCAAAATATATGAGTGTCATAACCAAAATTGAAGGTTGGGGCAACGCACACCGCCCGGGCTTTTTAGATTTTTTTCGCATTGTGCTCGGCCTCTATATCACCTTCAAAGGTTTTGCCTTTATGAGCAACATCCAAAGCCTTGAATTGAGCATACAAGGTGTCAACATGGCATTTCTAGGGATTTCGATGGCTCACTACGTGGTATTCGCTCACGTTTTATGTGGCCCACTCATCGCCTTTGGATTGCTCACGCGAATCATGTGCGCTTTACAACTTCCAATCTTGATAGGAGCAGTAATTTTGGTCAATTTCCCTAAAGGCTTCCTGTCAGTAGGCAACCACATGGAGTTGGAGGTTTCACTCGTTGTGTTGAGTGGGCTCCTTACTTTTATGGTTTTTGGAGCTGGCAAATTTTCGTTAGACGAAAAAAGAAGGCAGGAGAAGGCGCTCCTAGAAAGTCAACAACATCATTAACAGTAAATGAATCGGTATTCAGTGACTTGAAATTACGCTCGCTTCAATTCAATAATCGTAAGTTCGGGGGGCATGCCCACTCTTCCAGGGTATCCCAAGTAACCAAATCCTCGGTTGACATAGAGATATTGATCATCCTCTTGGTACAATCCGCCCCATTGCTTGTAAACATGTTGTACGGGAGTCCAGGTATAATTACCGATATTTATTCCGAACTGAGTGCCATGAGTATGTCCTGCCAACATTAAGTCAATGTCAGCGTAGTTGGGTCTTACTTGCGCATCCCAATGAGTGGGGTCGTGCGAGAGAAGTATTTTTACCGCTGCCTCTTCTGTTCCTTGATATGCTTTGTCCAATTCCCCATGCTTGGAAAATTTTGTGCCCCAATTCTCAACACCAATAATGGCAAGCTTCTCCCCTCCTTGCTCCAGAAACCGATTCTCATTTAACAACAAATCAAAACCCAACTCTTTATGAGCTTGAACCAGGTCAGCGAAGTTTTGTTTTTTTGCCTCTTTCGAGTTCCAACTTTTGTAGTCACCGTAATCGTGATTGCCTGTGATAGAAAACACCCCGAGGGGTGCTCGCAACTTATCAAAAACATTCATGTATTCTTTTACTTCAGATGATTCGTTGTTGACCAAATCACCCGTAAAGAAAATAACATCAGGCTTTTCATTGAGGAACATTTCTACACCACCTTTCACAGCCGTCTTATTCCAAAAACTTCCGGAATGAATATCTGAAAGTTGTCCGATACGAAGTCCATCAAATGACTTTGGCAGATTGGGCAATTTTACGGTCACCCTTCGTACACGATAGTCATGCGCACCGGAAATAATTCCATAAGCGAAGGCACCCATTGGAATGGCCGAGGCAACTAAGGCTGCCTTAGACAAAAATTCAGAACGTGTAATGACTTCCCCTGTATTCTGCGCTGCGAGGCTTTTTTGAAAAAGTGAGATTACCCACCGTACTCCTCTTTGCAAATCATCGATCAACAAAAAAAGTAAGCCAACAATTTTAGAAAAATAAGTAGCTACAATTCCAGTGATCACCCAATTTCTAACGTTAGCGCTATATCTATAAGGATCATCAAACGTCCACCAGAAGAGTGCCAACACAGATAAGATAGTGGGAACCCAAAAACCATATCGCGCTATTGACCTCCAAATCGGTGGCCAATTTTTGCTAACTAATAAAACGCCCTGAAAGAAGTAATAATCAATCAGCAAAAAAGCGGCAACAAAGAGAGATAAAGTCATCATACGATTTTTCATAAGGGCATCTCTAAAAAAATTCGAAGTCGTCTTAGCGAGATCGTCTCGATCGATTCAATCCCCCGTTTGGACTCCGAACGTGGGATTGCTTCGCTCCGCTCGCAATGACGGTTTAGAGATGCCCATAAAAAGAAGGTCGTCTCAAATGTTAGAGACGACCTTCATGATTATTTAGTCTAATTAGTAACGACAGACCTGTCAGAAACTTCGGCTACGGGTTGTTCTTTCCTTTTAAACACTCGCACTTTTAATTTTGCTACAAGCAAATACAATACAGGCACAAAGAATAATGTAAGGAAAGTTCCAAAGATCAATCCGAAGATCATGGTCCATGAAAGAGGTCCCCAGAAGGCAACATTATCGCCACCGAAATAAATATGTGGCTTGAATTCCGTAAACAATTTAACGAAGTCAATATTAAAACCTACTGCTAACGGAATCAATCCCAATGTGGCGGCCATGGCCGTCAACAATACGGGGGTCATACGCGTCTTCGAAGCTTCAGCTATGGCCTCGCGAAGTTCCATTCCCTGAGCAACCAGAAGGTCAGTAAATTCTACCAACAAAATTCCGTTTCGAACCACAATTCCTGCCAAAGCCAATACCCCAACGCCTGACATTACAATAGAAATCTCCATTTTGAAAAGTGAAAAGCCAATCAATACGCCAATGATACTGAGCAAAATTTCAGAAAGTATGATAATCGGCTTGCCTATAGAATTGAATTGTGTCACCAAAATCATAAAGATCAACCCGAAAGCCAACATGGCGGCAAACCCTAAAAAAGAAGTGGTCTCTGCCTGATCCTCTTGCTCACCGGTCATCTTAATACTAACGCCATCAGGCATACTAAATGAAGAAAGTTTATCTTGAATATCTGCCACTACATTGTTGGGATTGAAATCTCCCAATACATTGGAAGAAAGTGTGATCACTCTCTTTTGATTAATCCTACGGATACCGGCAAAGCTATTAGAATATTCAATTTTTGCTACGGCTGACATCGGCACCTGGCGCACCTGCCCCCCGGCACTCATATCGCGATAAGTCAACGGTAAATTCATTAAGGTGTTTATGTCATTCCGATATTCATCACTCACGCGCAAGGTAATTTCATAATCATCATTAGCATCCCTAAATTTAGAAATCTCTCTTCCGTTGATGGCGGTGTTAAGCGCCATTCCGATTTGTGCGGTTGAAATTCCTTCACGATTTGCCTTCTCGCGATCAATCGAAATAATGATCTCAGGCTTATCGCTTTGAAAATCTGATTTCAATTCTTCTACTCCCGGAATCTGTAATGAATCCAAATAATGTTTTGCCCGATTGGCAGTCGCCACTAACTCGGCAAAATTTTCTGCTGCTACTTCAATATTAACCGGTTTTCCTGTTGGCGGTCCACCCTGCTCTTTATTAACAGAAATCTCAGCACCTTTAACACCCTTTACTGCTTCCCTGATTTTGCTCAAATACACTTTCGTAGATTGGCCATCGCGGTCGGCAAAGTTGACGAAAGCCACTGTTACTTTTCCAAGATGTGGTTGCGCATTATTTCCTCCAAATTGATCTTCAGATGCACCGATAGCCACATTGGCAATAATTGATTCTACAATTTTATTATCACGCCCAACTACACTCACTACTTTTTCCTCCACTATGTTTGTAATAGAATCTGTTACACGCTGGTCAGTACCAATAGGCATAGTAACATAAGCAAATATAAAATTGGGATCACCATTTGGAAAAAATACGACAGGGGGCTTGCGAATACCTGTAAAAACAATCGAAAAGAAGAATAAAAATATGACGCCTATCACAACCCAAATCGGTCTGTATTTGATTAAAAGCATTGCTAAGATATTCTTATATCCGGTCTGTACTCTCGGCCAAAAATCTGTTTGAAAATGAGAGATGACTTTAACCAAATAAAAATGATAAAGTGAAAATACGCCAAACATAAACACTGTGAAATTGCCCATGCCATACCAACCCACTAGGTAAGACATTAAAGCCAACGAACCCATAACAATAGCCGTAATTTTAAACCCGCGCGTAAACTTGCTTTTGCTTTCATGATCATGTTCATGCACCGTCATAAAGTCAGCAGCAAACACGGGGTTGATAATGTAGGCCACTAACAAAGACGCTAACAACGCAACGATCAATGTAATTGGAAGGTACACCATGAATTTACCAATCACGCCAGGCCAGAAAGCAAGCGGAACAAAAGGTGCCAACACAACTAACGTACCTGATAACACCGGAAGAAAAACTTCGCCAGCAGCAATCTTTGCCGCTTTACGAATCGGCACTTTACCATTATCAAAAACGCGATGTGTATTTTCGATGACCACAATGGCATCGTCCACCACAATACCGAGTGCTAACAAGAATGAGAAGAGCGTCATCAAATTCAATGTGAATCCCAACGCGGGGAAAACCAAAAATGCAATGAAGCTGGATATCGGAACCGACATCGCCACGAAAATTGCATTGGTTGCACCCATGAAAAACATGAGAATGATGGTTACCAATACAAAGCCAATGATGATGGTATTGATCAAATCATGCAGTGTTGTACGAGTGTTGTCTGATTGATCGGCCGTAATTGTAATGTTAGTACCTGGAGGTAAAATATTCGCTTTGAAATTTTTTACAATCTCATTGATTTGGTCAGAAGCCAGAATAAGATTCTCACCACTTCGCTTGATTACGTTAAGGGTAATTACATTTTTCTTATCTAATCTGGCAAAGCTTTCTTGTTCCTTATGAGAATCTATCACTTGAGCAATATCCTTCAAATAGACTTTTCCACCTTTGGTAGAACCAACTACTATGTCGGCCAACTGCTCGGCAGAAGTAAATTCACCATTTACAGTAAGTGATCGTTTCATTCCATCCATGGAAAGCTGACCACCGGGAATAATCACATTTTCGCCTGCTACTGCTTGAGAAATGTCGTCTAAGCTTACGCCAGCAGACGCCAACTTAAACATATCCACATTGATTTGAATCTCACGGGTCAGGGCTCCAACAATATCTACTCTGCGTATTTCACGAATCCCTTCAATGGCATCTTGCATTTGCTCAGCATATCGCTTCAACGTTTGCAGATCAAAGTCCCCAGAAAGATTTACATTCATAATGGGAGCCGCTGAAATATCAATTTCGATAACCTGCGGATCATCCTTTAAGTCTGATGGCAAGTTGGGCTTGGCACGATCCACTGCATCACTTACTTCTTGCTTAGCTTTGTCAACATCAATGTCTGTCTCAAATTCAATAATGACATTTGAGAAGCTTTGCACCGAATTACTCTTTATCTTCTTAACACCAGAAATCGATTTTACTTCCTTCTCGATTTCTTTGGAGATCAGATTTTCAATATCTGAAGGAGATGCTCCGGGATAAATAGTGGATACAAAAATTTGAGGGAACACTACTTCAGGAAAATTTTCTTTGGGAAGACTAATGTAGGTCATCATACCTGCCAAACAAATAATAGCCGTGGCCACGTAAATGCTTACCTTATTGTCGATTGCCCAACTGGTGGGTTTAAATTCTTTTTCTAAATCTTTCATAAAATTGGAGAAGTTAGGAGTTAGGAGTTAAGAGTCAGATCTATTCTATATTGACTCTCAATTCCAGCATTCTTATTTTATATTTTAATCAACTCACCATCATTTAAACCCTGGTAGCCAACGGTAATAATCTTATCGCCCGCTTTCAATCCTTTCACATGCGCTAAGTTTCCATAAACTCCTTCTACTTCCACCACATTCTTACGCGCGATCATTTTTTTTCCATCCAGCTGAGCCGTATAGACTACTTTCTGTCCGTTGATATCCTGTACCACATTCATAGGCACCACGATGGCCGCACTTTCGGTATGGAAAATCACCTTCAACACGCCTGTCATATTTGGGCGTAAATCTTTATTAGATAATAAAGCCACTTCTACAGGAAAAGTGCGTGATAGTTGGTTGATAGTTTTACCCACAAAAGTTACTCGGGCTTCAATGCTTTTATTGATATCAGAGAATGCAATACTCACTCTATCTCCTTTATTGATTGAAGTAACATAAGCTTCAGAAATATTTGCTTTTACTTTCAATTTATCACCACTTACCACACGGAAGGCAGGCGCACCGGGCGCTGTATTTTCTCCAATTTTTGCCTCCACAGCATCTACTGAACCATTAATTGGAGATTTAATGCGACTCATCTCTAACTGCTCGTTGAGCGTGGCCAATCTTTTCTCTAGGTTTTCCTTGTTGTTTTTGGCCTGAAGGTACTGTACCTCTGTGCCAATCTTTTGATCCCAAAGATTTTTTTGTCTGTCAAAAACAGTGGTCGCTAACTCTAAGCCAGATTTCAATTCCTCCACATTTCTGTAAAGAATAGAATTATCGATCTGCGCTAACGTTTGGCCAACAGTCACTACATCACCTTCCTTAACAAATACTTGTGTAATAACTCCCATTGTTCGGGCACTCACTAAAATATTGTCAACAGCCTCCACAGCACCCTGAGTTTGTACAAAATACTCAAAAGGGCGAAGAGCAAGTTGTGAAACCGCTACCTCCTTTGATTTTGCAGAAGTTGAATCAGGATTTGCTGCAGCAATCTCTTTTTCAAGTTTGCTGATTTTTGTACTCAATTCAGCCTGTTGAGTCTTTAGTGTTTTTAGTTGGCTTGGTTTGTCTGGTGATGAACTGCTGCAAGCGGTAAAAATGCCAACCAGAATAGCAAGAGACAGGTTTGTATATAATCTTGATTTCATATTGTTGTGTATTGTTATGGGTTCTTTGTTTTTATTTTTGAGTTTGAGTAGGAATTAGTTTGCCGAAGGCTTTGTCAATGTCAACTTTTGCGACCAGTACATCATACAAGGAACTATAATAATTGACTTGCGATTCTTTTAAGCTTGATTCGGCATCGACCACTTCAAGGTTTGAGCCTACTCCTTGTGTGTATTTTATTTTGGTAACTCGTGCAACCTTCTCCGCAAGTGTCATATTTTTTTTCTGTGACTCTAATGATTGAATACTGTTTTGATAATTTGTAATTGCTTGCTTGATTTGCAAATCAATATTTGACTTCATCATTTTAGAACTGTTATCAATTTTTTCAAGTTTCAACTTCTCCTGTTTTAATTGATAACTATTTTGTAAGCCTGTGAAAATTGGTACGCTCAAAGTAAACCCCACAGAGCTAAATGGATATAATTTATCAGGTCCTGTTCCTGTTGGCGTTTCGTTGAAAGATACTCCATTCGTGAAAAGGTTTGAGAAAGAAGCTGATTGCTTGCTATAGCCCAAATTAGCATTAGCACTTAAAACAGGAAGTGCCGCTGCATATTTATTCCTTACGTTCAGATATTGAAGCTTCCTATTTACTTCGAGAGTTTGATAATCTGGGCGACTCTTATAATCCCAATCTTTCAAATAAGTATCGAGGGGGACTTCAATTGACAAGTCATTTATTTTACCTCCTAGTTCGAGAGGCTGATTTATTGGATAATTCATCTGGAATTTCAATAGTTCCACACTTAAAATTTGTAAACGCTCAAACTTAGCTTTTTCAGTTGTAAGGTTATTGAGTGTAACCTGCACCCTGTCCACATCAATCTCTTCTGCAAATCCATTTTTGTTTAAAGCTGATGTATTTCTCAGTAAAGAATCTACCCTAGCAATGTTATTGTCAAATAGATTTTTACGCTCTTGATTAATCAAAGCAGCGTAGAATGCTTTAGTAACCTGTTCGATTGTTTGCTCTTTTGTTTGATTGGTGTTTTTATAAGCTAAGTCTTTAAAGGCAGATGAGGCTTTAAGACCTACTAAATAAGAACCGTTAAAAATTAATTGGTTAACGGAAACACTTGCATTTAAGCTATTTGGCAATTGGAAAAAATTTTGTCCAGCCACCACATCGTTGGGGCCGAGGCCGGGTATATCAAGGCTTGGGTTAAATCCTTGGGCTACTACATATTTTGAAAAAAACCTAGGCAACGTTGGGTTAGTTATTGCGTTGACTGACCCATGTATTTGAGGTAACCCGATCCCTACCGTTTCCTTTACCTTCGAAGCTGCAATTTGTTGGTCAATAAAAGAATTCTGCATATTAATGGAATTCTTCAACGCATAGTCAATACACTGCTCTAGCGTAAAAGCAGTTCCCGTTTGTTCTTGTGAATAGGTGTCAATGGCCAGCCACCAGCCAGCCGCGAATAGAATCACTTTATAGAATCGTCTCATTTTTGTAAAAATTTATTATTTATTTCGGGTTGATTACTTTCCTTATATTTCTGATATAGTTTCTTTCCTTTTTCGGTACAAAGGCCGTAAACAAAATGTTCGAATACCTGGGTGTGTACCTCGGCTAAACCAACTTTTGCCTGGTTGAATACGCGGTCGTCAAAACACATTTCAATAGAAGCAAGACGCATGGAAGCAATAATTTGTGGATTAATCTCAGGCCTGAAGTGACCATCTTTAATCCCCTGCTGAAGATTGCGCACCACAGAGGAATGAATAAAGTCGCGTTTGTATTCCTCCCAAACATTCCAGGCTTTTGGGTGAAATTTTTGAATATCAAACAATAATGTGGGGTTCATTTCCTCCATCTCGCGTTTTAGAACCACCGCTATTTTGTGCAATTCGTCAATCGCGTTCTCAGATCGTTCTGTGATCTCATCGTACTCTAGTTTTTTTTGGTTCATGTGCGCCTGTGAGACCATCGTTACCAGCTCATCTTTATCGGCAAAGTATTGATACAGCGTTTTTTTTGAAACTGACAAATGCCGAGCAATGTCGTCCATAGAAATACTGCGCACACCATACTTATGAAAAAGCTTTTCTGCTCCTTTTAAAATCTTTTCTTTTGTAGCTATATCTTCCATAACGGGTGCAAAACTATGGAAACTTTTGATACAACCAAAGTTTCCATAGTTTATACACAACGCCATTCAACCAAAAAGGTTTTTGCTTTTGTGACCTTTTTTCGGGAATTTTTTCAAAAGACCGCCTCAACCGTTTGATACTTCTTATTTTCCTTCTGTTGAGTCCGGGACTTTATAACACCACTTATCTTTCATTTTTTGCTTAAAGCGTTCACGCTCATCAGGCGACATCGTATTCCATTTCTCTTTCCAATACGGTGCCCAGCCTGCGCGCCCTCTTCCATTATGACCATGTTTACCAAAAGTCCAAAGGAAAATTTTGCTTAATACTAACAAGCCCATCGTCTGCCAAAAGTTGATGACCGGGCCATTAAATAACTCCGGCACCAACCAGTTCCAAAGCATCATGGTGAGGTAACCGAACAAGGCTATCATCACAATTCCAAATACTATCATTTTTCCAATCCAATATCCGCGTTTCATAATCTTTAATTTAAAATCAATTTTTTAACTTACACCTACTAACCAACAACTAACGCCCCTCCCTTAATCCCCCACCACATCATCATAAAATTTCTGCAGTCTTTTACGCAATGCCTGTATGGCATACCTTTTTCGCGAGAGTAATGTATTAATAGACACGCCCGTCTCTTCGGCTATTTCACGAAAACCCTTCTCTTCAATTTCATTTTGGATGAAGATCTCGCGCTGATCGGCTGGCAATTCTGCCAGTGCATCGGTGATCTCATCCCAAATTGCCTCGCGTAGCAAGGTGGCTTCCGGAGAGTTGTCAAGGTCAGGCAAAATGTCTTGCAACGTAAGAGGAGCATCATCATCCTTACCCGAGATCATTTCAAAATCAGTCCGCTTCGGTCGGGCAGCATCTCTTCTGTATCGATCAATGATCTTATTGCGTGCAACACTGTACAGCCAAGACGTTACCCGATCTAACGATTCAATCTCTTCAAAGCCAGCCACAAATTGGTAAAACACATCCTGAAGGATATCTTCCGCCTCTTCCACCGATGACACTCTACTGCGGATAAACCCCAGTAACTTATCCTTCTCCCTCAGGAATGTGTTTTCTTTTATCTGTTGCATTGCCAAGTCCATCGCCCTATCAGTTCATTGCTTACAAAAGCATAGACGGGGCTGGTGGTAAAATTATTGTAGCACAACGTTATGAATTTTAAAGTAGTTGCCCTTCATTCCTTCTTGAATATTACCTGCCTTGGGAATCACTAAAGTATATGATAAGAGATTTCCTCAAATTGCGATCTTTGTCCACAGTGTTCGTCACCGACAGCTATATTGAGTTTCAAACGAGTCGCCTTCATTATGGTAAAGCCGGCAGCGGAAGCATACCGCTTTTACTCTTTCATGGCTTTGGACAAAACCATGATGTATTCAAAACTTGGGTCGAATTAATTGGCAATGATTACAGACTATATGCTTTTGATCTTTATTTCCATGGCCTCAGTACCTGGTCAAGTCGCGAAGCTTTAGAAAAAAGTGACTGGAAAAAAATCCTTCAAAACTTCTTACAACAAGAAAAGATCGATCGGTTTGAGGTACTGGGCTTTAGCTTGGGTGGAAAGTTTGCTCTTGCCACATTTGAACTATTTCCGGAAAAGATTTCCAACCTTTACCTACTGGCACCAGATGGAATCAAAACAAGTTTTTGGTACAGCTTGGCGACCTATCCCATTGCGACCCGCTATTTATTTAAAAGTATGATTTTAAAACCCGGAAGACTTCATGCGCTGGTCAAATCCTTGCGCTCATTAGGGTTAGTGGATAAAGGCGTTTTACGCTTTGCAGAGACCCAGATGGAAACAGAAGAAAAAAGAAGAAGAGTTTACTATTCTTGGGTGTATTTCCGTCACCTGAAATTTAATCTCCAAAAAATAGCCAACATCCTTAATCAACATCAACTACCATTAACGATAATTGTTGGTAAATATGATACGGTAATCCTCCCAATAAATATGCAACGCCTGCTTTCAAAAGTAAAAAACCATCGATTCGAAATTTTAGAAGCTGGGCATAATGATTTGCTTAGGCAAGCAGCAATCAAGTTCCTACTAAAATCCAAAATGATATCCTACGCTAAAAGCAATTGGTAATATTGTGCTAACTTTAATGCTCGAGTTATTTTTTAAACCATTGTAATCATCTTCGAATTCCTTAGATCGAAAAGGAATTACCAATTCAACACTAAAAAAATTCTTCATGTTGTTGCGCGATTTGAACTCCAAGCCCAACGCAACAGAAGGCCCATAATAAAGTTTCGTGTACTGAGGTGCGCCCGATATCGCAATTGCCGCATTATATCCATACATGAAATTGACAATTGGCACAACACGTTTTTTAGGTCGTATACGAAAGTTAAGCCCAGCATTATATCCAAATCCTGCTAAGGCATATCCTCCACCAAAAAAGACGCCCACATTTTGGCTGGGAAAAAAAGTTAGTCGCCCTCCAAAGCCACCATAATCCAAGCCTAAGCCCAATCCAAAATTTGCGATTGATTCATCATTGGAATATTTGCTGCCTTTATCTTTGTAAAATAAGTCTGTGTTAGAGGCAACATTTTTATCAGGGGTTAGTTTAGTAGGCTCCTTTGGTGACATTCTCTGATTAACCTTATATACAATCACTTTTAATTCGCGAAGTTTGTCCGCCATCGGTTCGCGCTTTAAGTATTCTTCTTCTGTTAAAAATCGAACAGAGTAAAGTTCACTCAGATTAAAACTCCCTGCCTTACAAAAAAGCAAATTGTCAGAAATGGAAATGATATCCGTCTTAACTTTTGTACTGTCGTTCAAAACAATAATGGTGTTTTGCCCTTGCGATTTCCAAAAGATCGAGCACAGTCCTACAACCAATACATATTTCATAAAAAGTTATCTCGGATAAAATACTTCATATTCATAGACCAAAACTTTCTTTGTGTTAGTCGGTAATTTAATTTCCCATTTTATTTCAGCACTTCGATTAACATCCTGATACGGGTTGTTGGTAACTTTTGCATTGTCTGATTGGCTAATCACACTGCCTCGAATTGTTTTCTTCACCACCAATAAAACCTCTTTGGCTTGTAAGTTATTGATCGTTATCGCACCTTTAATAACGACCTTACTATACATCGTTGAGCTAATTCGCTTCGCTTCCTCCACCCTGCTGATTTCTTCTTCAGCATTTTTTAGAACTACATCAATAGCTTTGGAAAGCTTGATACTAACGTCACCGCCAACAGGCGTATATTTCAATAAGTCTTGAGCCAAAAATTGTTCCTTTTCATTCATCACCATCACGGGTGCAGTCGTCAACGGAACCGAAGAAGTGTTTTTGATTTCGATTGAATGAAAGACGTCTATATCTTTTTCGGCTGGATCAATATACCGTGAGTTATAGTAATCAGTCTTGTCATTGAGAATTGCCTCATACTTGTCTTTGTATTCAACAGGGGCAGCAAAAATTGGAAAGTTCCCTTTTCCTTGCTTAGGCAAACTTAGCTTACCGATTTTATACAAATACAAATCGTTGTTTTTCTCGCCAGCGGTAGAAAATTCATTATTAAATCCCCCCTCTTGGTCTGCTGAGGCCGATCTTGCAAACGAAGCATTACTCAGCATCTGTGAAGGTTGCGATGAAAAAGCGTTTGAGTTATTCCCCTCTACTGTCATGTAATCGTAGGTCATAGGATCGTGTTTTAAACCAAAATACATTTGTGGCGAACCCACTACTAATTCTGTTTCAGCCTCGACTATTTCATCGGTCCCATTTTCAATAGTCGCCTTCATCTCTAATCGGGCGGATTTGTCGTCTTTGTATTTAAGGAGGTAGGAAGGAATCCAGTTGATACCGGTTTGCAAATAAATCTCTTGCAAACCAATGTTGTCAGCTGCTTTTTCAGGTTTTAAAATAATCATACGCTGAATACTGTCTTCCAAATAAATGTTTTTCTCATCCTCAACAAAATCGAGTTGATAGATTTCATTTGTGTGAAGTAGGGTATTTTTTCCATTTAATTGCTTCAACCGTACAGTCCTCGTCTCTTGTTCAAAGCTTACAATTTTTCCTGTCACCGTATTCGCAATGTGATCTACGGTAGCCAAAGAGATAGTGACCGTAGCACCAACATTGCCGGCAAGGTATTGCCACAACTCTTTAGCTTTTTCTTCCTTTTTAATTTTGTCGTTTCTAAAGACAAGGTTCTTGATGGAGTTGTCTTTGGTAGCACCGATCCAATACGTGCCAAACAACGCTTGCGCAGGAATTGGAAGCATCACGACACCATCCTTTACAGAAAGTCTTCCTTCCTTTATAAACAAGGCTGTTCCATTTTTGAAAATAGAAATCCTTTTGATAGGCAAATTTTGTTGGGCATCCATAGATAGGGTTATCAAAATAATAATGAAGGACAAAAAAAATTTCATAGTTGACTATTTATCCATAGTTAAAACAAACAAAAACACTACAAGATTACTAGAAAACTCCTGAGTCTCAAGGTCTAACTATTTTTATTGAGTCCTTTCATCACTTTTCTTGCCGATCATTCACTATGCTTCTTCACGTTGATCAGGCTATCAAATGGGTTGGCGAGTTTAAATTCTTAGTGAGAACAGTATCATATTTCCTTTCTCAAGATGTAAAATTTAAGCCTAAATTGGAATGTTTTTTCAAAATTTAAATTATGCATTTACATGAAACCACTTGATTTGCGAATTCTATTGAAATTATTGGCAAGAACCTTAAATAGCCAGCTAAAAACTCAAAGCTCTAAAGCAATCTTTCTTACTTCAACATTTACTCTTACTTTTGCCACTTCATTTCAACCCCACCATGATTCTATTCTTCCGCACAGAATCCAACCTCATTTACGGAGTTGGGAGTACTCGCTCTTTTTCTAGTAAAGATCTCGAAAAATTAATTTGGCTCTTTGGCGGGGCTAAGCCGCTTGAAGATAAATTATTGAAGGGTTCATTCATCGGCCCACGCAAAGAAATGATCACTCCCTGGAGTACCAATGCAGTTGAGATAACCCAAACGATGGGCATTACGGGTATTCAACGAATTGAGGAATTTTTCGCAGCGGATAAAGAGCCTCAGTACGACCGAATGCTGCAACATCTATATCAGGGCTTGGATCAAGATATTTTTACCATACATCACACCCCTGAACCAATCCTCGAAGTTGAAAACATAAAAGAATATAGTGAAGCCGAAGGCCTTGCATTAAGTGAAGTAGAGATTGACTATTTGACAGAAGTAAGTTTTAAGTTAGGCAGAAAGCTAACCGACAGCGAAGTATTCGGTTTCTCGCAAGTAAACTCGGAACATTGCCGCCATAAAATTTTCAATGGAACATTTATTATCGATGAAAAAGAAAAAGAACTGACCCTTTTCCAACTCATAAAGAAAACCTCAAAAGACAATCCTAATTACATCGTCTCTGCATATAAAGACAATGTGGCCTTCATCAAAGGGCCGCGCATCGAGCAGTTTGCGCCTGCCAGGCAAGACATACCCGATTATTTTACTATTGAAGATTTTGACTCGGTTATCTCGATAAAGGCAGAGACCCACAACTTCCCGACTACGGTAGAACCTTTCAACGGAGCCGCTACTGGATCAGGGGGAGAAATCCGCGATCGCCTCGCTGGGGGAAAAGGTTCGTTGCCTTTGGCAGGAACAGCTGTGTACATGACTTCCTATCCAAGATTAGAAAACAGGCCGTGGGAAAAAAGTATTGAACCAAGAAAATGGTTGTACCAAACTCCTGCAGAAATTTTGATTAAGGCCTCTGATGGTGCTAGTGATTTTGGAAATAAATTCGGGCAGCCGCTTATCGGTGGAAGCTTGTTCACCTTTGAGCATGTGGAGAAAAATAAAAAATTTGGCTTCGATAAAGTGATCATGCAAGCGGGTGGAGTTGGCTTTGGCAAAGAAAAAGATAGCAAAAAAGAAACCCTAAAGGCTGGCGATCAAATTATTTTGATGGGTGGCGATAATTATCGCATAGGAATGGGCGGAGCCGCTGTGTCCTCTGTGACAACGGGCGAATTTGGAAATGCCATTGAGTTAAATGCTATCCAACGCTCTAACCCTGAAATGCAAAAGCGCGTGATGAATGCCATCCGCGCCATGGTGGAGTCTTCCGAAAATCCTATCGTATCTATCCATGATCACGGTGCAGGTGGCCATTTGAATTGCTTCTCTGAATTATTGGAAGAAACAGGTGGTATCATTGAAGTTGAAAAAATTCCTGTTGGTGACCCTACCCTTTCTGAGAAAGAGATCATCAGCAACGAATCACAGGAGCGCATGGGAATTGCTATCCACGAAAAAGATGTGGCCGTGTTAAAACGTGTGGCCGACCGAGAACGTGCTCCTTTATATGTAGTGGGTCATGCAACAGGAGATCACAAATTTAAATTTGCAGGAGTCAATCACTCGATGAACCCTGTGGAATTAGAAATGAACCATCTGTTTGGCTCCTCTCCAAAAACAATTATCCAAGACAAGTCCAAGCCTTCTGATTTTTCAGAGATTCAATACGATCCAACGAAAGTTGTGGAATACATTGAACAAGTTTTGCAATTAGAATCTGTGGCGTGTAAAGATTGGCTCACAAACAAAGTTGACAGATCTGTTTCAGGGAAAGTAGCTACCCAACAAACGTGCGGAGCCATTCAACTGCCGTTGAATAATGTTTCAGTAATGGCATTGGATTTTTTAAGTCAAAAAGGAATTGCTACAGGCATAGGACACGCACCTGTTGCTGCCTTGGTGGATCCTGTTGCAGGAAGTAAATTGGCTATTGCCGAGTCTTTGACCAATTTAGTTTGGGCAAAACTTACGCATGGATTGAAAGGAGTTTCGCTGAGCGCGAATTGGATGTGGCCGGCAAAAAATGAAGGAGAGAATGCGCGGTTGTACCAAGCCGTGGAGGCAGTAAGTGATTTTGCTTGTCAGCTCGGCATTAACATACCGACAGGAAAGGATTCTCTTTCCATGACACAAAAATATCCCAAAGGAGAAGTAGTTTATTCACCTGGCACAGTCATCATCTCGGCTGTGGGTGAAGTAGAAGATATACGCAAGACCGTTTCGCCTGATTTAAAGAATGTAGTTGGCTCTCGATTAATTTATATCGACTTCTCGAAAGACGAATTGAAGTTAGGTGGCAGCAGTCTAGGACAAATTTTAAACCAGCTGGGAAAGGCTACGCCAACCATAAAAGATATTGACTATTTCGCAAAAGCTTTTGGGGTAATTCAAGAGTTGATTCAATCCAATTTGATTTTAGCAGGCCACGATATTTCCTCAGGAGGGTTAATCACAACCTTATTGGAAATGTGCTTTCCAACATCAACTATCGGAATTGATTTGGACGTAGCACGCTTAGGTAATGACCTTGTGAAAATTCTTTTCTCCGAAAATCCTGGAGTCGTTATTCAAATGGATGGAAAAGCTGACCTCACTATTCTCGACAATCAAAAAATTAGCTATCACATTATTGGAAACGTAACTCAACGTGGCTCTATCAAAATTCAAAAATTAGAACTTAACATTAACCACTTACGGGATAAGTGGTTTCATACTTCTTATTTACTCGATAGAATTCAACGCCCCAAGGGTCACGCAGAAAAACGCCAATCCAATTATTCGAAGCAACCGTTAGAATACAAATTTCAACCTCGCTTCAATGGCAAGTTTAGTGTCTACGGCATTGACGCAAAGCGTAGAACTCCTTCAGGAATCAAAGCAGCCATCATCCGCGAGAAAGGAGTCAATGGTGATCGCGAAATGGCATATGCCCTTTACCTCGCAGGCTTCGATGTCAAAGATGTTCACATGACCGATTTAGTTTCCGGCCGCGAAGATTTGACAGGTGTGAACATGATTGTCTTTGTTGGCGGATTCTCTAACTCAGATGTACTAGGCTCTGCCAAAGGATGGGCAGGAGCCTTTCTTTACAATCCAAAAGCAAAAGCGGCATTGGATAATTTCTATGCAAGACCCGACACCTTAAGTCTCGGGGTTTGCAATGGTTGTCAGTTGATGATGGAGTTAGGATTGGTATATCGCGAAATGCCAATGGCAGAGCATCCAAAAATGCATCATAACGGATCGGGAAAATTTGAATCCACTTTTATTACGATTAATGTTCCGAAAAATGACTCAGTAATGCTTCAATCTTTTGAAGGTGCTCGCCTGGGAGCTTGGCTTGCGCATGGTGAAGGTAAATTTGCATTGAACGATCTCTCCAACTATCAGGTAGCAGCCACTTTCTCTTTTGCTGAATATCCGGGCAATCCCAATGATTCTGACTTTGCCGTTGCAGCGCTTACTTCGAAAGACGGAAGACACCTAGCCATTATGCCGCACATCGAGCGAAGTTTGTTTCCTTGGAACTGGCCTCACTACACACGAGACAAACAAGTGGATGAAGTAGGACCTTGGATTGAAGCCTTTGTCAATGCCAGAGATTGGGTGAAGAATAAAAGATGATTCTATCCTCAGCAGTGTACTACAGTTTTGTGATTTTAGGGCATGGCCAAGCGAAACGCAAGGCCACCGGGCTTTGCGCTCCAAGTCCGTCCACACACACTCCCAACACACTTCGGGCT
>JAYVPS010000149.1:0-6276 GCA_043757225.1 Cytophagales bacterium
ATCCACGATATGAATTTCTCCAAAATCTTTGAGCAATTCCAGCAGCCGTGAAATAAGTAGCTCGATATTTTCAAAATAAGGAATAGCAGCAGCTAAAATGATAACGTCAAAAGTTCTCCTGGGCAGCGAACAAGAAAAAATATCTGCATAGAAAAAATTCAAATTGGGTCGACCCCCGAAGACGTTTCGGGCTTGCATCAATTCTTTCTCGTTGACATCTATGCCTGAAATTGACACCGTTGGAAAATTTTTTGCAAGAATATTCGCGAGCCATCCATTGCCGCATCCGAGATCCAAAACTGTAGTCAGTGATTTCTTTGAACGAAGATGGTGTATCAGACGGCTGGTAGAGGCAGAACGCACCTTCCATTCTTGATTAAGCTCCACAGCATGAAATGATTTGAATGACGGCAGCTTCTTGGCGATATCATCGTCATACCAGCGGTTCTCACGCTCTCTTAATATTTGATAAGTCTCTTCAAAAGGACTTGCACGGGGTATTCCCTTTTGGTAAAAGATTCCATTTTCGTTTACAAATGTGTCGTATGTTGTTTGGTCGTTTTTCAAATCTCGAAATTACCTATTGACAATTGCTTTATGGTTTTTGCGATGATGTATGCATGTGCATTATCTTCCAAGCTCCTTTTTCTTTTACGAGAAAGGATGAAGCAACACCTTTTCTTTTTATTTCATTACCCTTATCCTTCAGAACGATAATGAAATCATAAGCCTCAACTGCAATCGCATTTGCACCCATAACGGTCACCTGGATTTTGTAGTTCTCAAATTTGAAGGATTTGAAATCGCTAAGCTCAGGGCCAATATGATGCTCAAGGTAGTGAGCATATGTTCCTTCATCACTGCTTGATTCAATGATCTTGCTGTTTGCTGTGAATAAAGTTTCTGTGCCGCTTACATCCAGTCTTTCAAGAGCATTTTTATAAGACGTTAAACCATCTTTTACTTTTTGCTCATCCGTTTGTGCGCGCAATAATCCTGTAGAAAGAATAAGAACGAGGGCTATTAATTGTTTCATGGTCAGGCTATTTATTGTATGGTTTCCTTCACACTGCCGCACTTCAGCATCTTATCGCCAAAGTAGGGGTTCTTGATGACCTTATCATTGGATAGCCAATAAGCACCACTGCTGTTATTGGCCATGGGGCAGTATTCCAGGTACAGCATTCCCATCGAAAGCTTTCCGCCTTTCACCAAGGTGGCCATCTCTGTACTGAGTGTGCTGAACAATGATCGCAGCGCATCCAAGTTGGAAGCATCCGATATTTTGGCAGCAAGTTCAATTGATGATGCAGAACCTTTTGCATCGCCCAATGCCTTTTTTAGTTCGCCAGCGCTCTTCCTAGCTTCGTCTGCATTGGACGCGACTAATGCATCCTTGAGATGGAGATAGTGCTCGTAGGCAGTGCCCAGTTTTGCATCTTTGAACATCACCATGCTTTGATCCATTTTCTTTTCATCGCCATGCTTGGCGTGATCGTGTTGCGCAGTTGCTGCCCAGCTACCTAGAACCAGGCAAATCATCATTACTTTGGTTTTCATAGTTTTTTATTTTTATCTATTGGTATACATTATTTTGAGTTAAATTCTTCTGTCTTTGCATTTTTGAAATACGTTTGCAACGCCTTCTCTCCGAACTTATAAAACACCACAGGCGTAACAATCATATCCAACAAGGTACTGCTTACCAATCCTCCTAAAATTACCGTTGCCACGGGATAAAGGATTTCTTTCCCTGATGCCTGCGGGTCGAGTGTTAGTGGGACTAATGCCAAAGCCGCAGTTAAGGCGGTCATCAATACAGGCACCAAGCGTTCGAGCGAACCACGGATAATCATTTCTTTGCTGAACTTTTCTCCTTCGTGTTCCACTAAATGGATGTAGTGCGAAATCATCATGATACCATTGCGCGAAGCAATCCCCGTAAGGGTGATGAACCCGACTAAGGTAGCTATGGAGAATGTACCGCCTGTTAGCATCACAGCCACTACGCTGCCGATCAATGCCAACGGCACGTTGAGCATGATTTGCAATACCATGCGCGAAGATTTAAAATGGCTGTACAGCACCAAGAAAATCCCAGCGATTGAAAAAATACTCAGCAGTAGAATAAGTTTTGATGCTGACTGTTGACTTTCAAACTGCCCTCCGTATTGTAAAAAATATCCTTCGGGTAGAGTGACTTCATTAGCTACTCTTTGTTGAATTTCTTTTACGGTGCTACCAAGGTCGCGGCCTTGCACGTTGCACGAGATCACAATCCTTCGTTGCGTGTTTTCGTGCCACACAGAATTAATGGCTGTGGTTGATTCAATGCTGGCAATCTGCTGCAGGGGAATGAGATTGCCTTCGGGTGTGTCGATCATGGTATTGCGAATGTTCTCGATGTTGCTTCGCTCAGCATCGGTGGTGCGCAAAAGGATGTCAAATGTTTTTTGTCCGTCCAGTATTTGGCCTACTACTTTTCCATTGTAAAATATCTCAAGGTCTTGCGCTACTTTGCCCGCTTGTATTCCGTATCGTTGCAGGGCTTCGCGGTTTACTTTTATGAGTAACTGTGGCACCATCACCTGCCGTTCTATCTGTGCATCTACTACGCCCGGAATGTTGCCAATAATTTCTTTTATTGTCCCTGCATTACTGCGAAGGTCAGTCAGGTCTTTGCCGAACAGTTTGATGGCCACTTGCGCCCGCACACCTGAAAGCAGGTGATCGAGGCGGTGCGAAATGGGCTGGCCTACATTTATGTTTACCCCTTTTAAAATGGTCAACTGCTTACGGATGTCGGCAACAATTTCATCGCGCGAGCGGGAGATATTGCTTTTTAGCTCTACTTCAATTTCAGAATTGCTTACTGGTTCTACGTGTTCATCTAGCTCTGCACGTCCAGTTCTGCGGCTTACATACTCCACTTCCGGCACTTTCATCATCAGCTTTTCTGCCATCGTGCCTATCTTATTGCTTTCTTCCAGAGAAGTGCCTGGTGCAGCCGAAAGATTGATGGTGAACGACCCTTCATTAAAAGGTGGTAAGAATTCTGTACCAAAAAAAGGGACAATGGAAATAGAGGCAATAATGACAATAGCTGAAACTGTGATAACTGGCCTGGAGTGAGTGAGTCCCCAATGCAGTACTTTAGTGTCTTGTTTTTTCAACCATTTTACCAAGGTGGAATCTTCTGAATGCTTTACTTTAAACCAAGATGCAAAAGGCAATTTGGCAAATAGCAATTGACCCTTACCGTTTGCATTTTGCCCCTTGCCTTTTTTATTAAGATTATTTAAAAGATAACTGCACAATGCAGGCGTGACCGTAAGCGACACAAAGAGCGAAGCCACAATAGAAGTGATATAGGCAATGCCAAGCGGTGCAAAGATTTTGCCTTCAATACCTTGCATATAGAATAGCGGAATGAACACCAGCACAACAATGATGGTGGCGTAAACAATTGAGTTTCTTACCTCGCTGCTGGCATCATAAATGACTTTAAGTGTTGGTTTTGGGTTCACGGCCAGTTGATTTTCTTTCAATCGTCTGAAAACATTTTCTACATCTACAATAGCATCGTCCACCAATTCACCAATCGCAATGGCCAATCCGCCTAGTGTTAAGGTGTTGATGGAAATATCAAACCATTTAAAAACGATGGCCGAAATAATCAGCGAAAGCGGAATGGCAGTAAGTGTGATAATGGTGGTTCTGAAATTCAGTAAGAAAAGAAAGAGAATGATGATAACGAGTATAAACCCATCGCGCAAAGCTTCTTCTACATTTTGCAGCGAGTTGACAATAAAATTCTTTTGTTGAAAAATATGCGGATTGAGTTTTACATCTGGCGGGAGGGTAGCCCCTAACTCCACTAATGCTTTTTCAATTTCATTGGTCAAGTTGATAGTGCTGGCACCCGGTTGCTTTTCTACCGTAAGGATTACGGCTGGCTTGGCATTGATGCTCGCATCGCCTCTCTTTAACGCGGCTCCATATTTTACTTCAGCGATCTGCGAAAGCAACACGGGAACTCCTTGCTTGTTTGCTACCACGGTGGTTTTTAAATCTTCGAGCGTATAAGCCCTGCCTACATTGCGGATCAATACTTCTGATCCATATTGGTCGAAGAAATTGCCCGTTGTGTTTTGATTGGATAATTGCAATGCGTTGTCAACCGCATCTACCGTAAGGTTGTATTGCTTTAATTTAGCACTCGAAATCAACACTTGGTATTGAAGCCTGTTGCCACCAATGGGGATAACTTGCGATACACCTTTGATGCTCATCAGTCTTCTGCGGATTGTAAAATCCGATAACGTTCGCAGTTCTGATGCAGGAGTTGAATCGGCACTTACACCCACCAACATAATTTGACCCATCACAGAACTGATTGGCCCCATCACGGGAACAATACCGTTTGGTAATTTTACCGTCTGCAATTTCTCTGCTACTAACTGCCTTGCACGATATACGTCTGTGCTCCAATCAAACTCAACGAACACCATACCTATTCCAATAGCAGAACTGCTCCTCACTACTTCCACACCGGGCGCACCGTTCAAAGCTGTCTCTACCGGAAGGGAAACTTGTGTTTCTATTTCTTCGGGAGCCATGCCGTTGGCTTCTAAGAAAATGGTAACACGCGGCCTGTTCAAGTCGGGCAATACATCTACCGGAAGATTGATAACAGTAAACGTGCCGTAAACCAATAGCAAGGCAGCAAAGGCAACTACAAACAGTCGGTTGTGAAGGGAGAATTGAATAATACGGTTCAGCATTTCTTTTACATTTTAAAAGTCAAAAGACAATTGGCAAAATGCAAAGTGCAAAAGGCAATTTTTCCCATCAGGCTTATTGCCTCTTGCCTCTTGCTAATTGCCTTTTGCACTTTGCTCCTTGCTTATTGCCATTTGTCTTTTACTAATTGATTTTAATGTTTGTGTTCCGCCTCTGCACCGTGAGCACTATCAGCGGCTTTGCCTTCTTCTACTTTAATCACAAAATCGGCAGTGTGCACTTGGCCGTTGGTTTGAAATTGCATCCAACCTCTAAAGATTCCTGCTTTGCCAAATGTTGTATGCAGGTCAAGTCTTCCATCGACTACTTCAGGATGAACGTGCAAGTAATTTTGAGTGTCTTCGCTGATTACCACCACGTGAGCTTTTGCCGCTAAATAATTTTCAAAAGAATCGGCAGGAACTTCCTTGCCATCTTTTTTAATGATGCCAGCGATGTGCGATGTGCCTTCGCTAAAAAACTTACCACCCTCTGGCACTAATGAAACTTCATAACCATCTACTATGCTTACAATTTTTGAATCGGTGAATTTCTGTGCTTTGTAAGAAGTGCCGGCTACATTTAATTCGATTCTTTCTAATTGATGGGCTGCACCACTTGGCACATAATCGGCAAACAAAACGTAATCTCCGCCTTGCTCAAATTTGGTTTCGTTGTGGAATTTTCCGTTGGTGTAGTTCGTGCCTTTGGGCAACACATTAATATCATACGAACCACTGGCTTGAAACTCTGGATGGATATGATCGAAGTACGATAAGTCTTTGCTTACTACAATCAAATGCAGTTTTTTATCGTGTTGAATATCAAGCGGCACCATTTCACTTTCGTTTCCTTTAATACTCGGTGTAAACGAGAGCATGGCAGCTTTGCCAGCTTCTACGGCTGGGGTTGCTTTAAATGCCATGAAATATGAGTTTGTGTTGGCTGCTTTTTCTGCGTTCACTAACTCTAATTTCATTCCACATTTAGGACACGTTTCGCCTTCTTTGCCTGTTACGTCTGCGTGCATAGGGCAAGCATAGGTATGTTCATGGTCTCCGGCTGCATGATCGTGGTCCGCTGTTGTTGATTGATCTTTTTTTGCATTGCATGATAGCAAAGAGCAAAAGGCAAGAAGCAAAAGGCAATACATGCTTACTGATTTTGTTTGGATAGTGTTCATAGTTTTAATTTGTTTAGTCATTTAGTTGTATTGATTTTAATATTAATATTTTTCTGGGTTAGTCATCATGTGGCTTAATAGTTTGCCTACCTCTTCACTTTCATCTAAAAGTCGTTGATAAGTAAGTTTGTCGATATATCCACACTCTAAAGAAAACAAAAGCCACACTTGGGTTTCGCTATTCTCGGCATCACTGTCTGAAATCTTAGAAATAAAATGTGCAGGGTATCTACGCTTCCTGTAGGCTTCCGCAATATTTGCACATACACTTCTTGATGATCGCCTAATTTGATCAGTCAGCGAATACGTTT
>JAYVPS010000150.1:0-6274 GCA_043757225.1 Cytophagales bacterium
CCGATTTCCAAAAGCCCCAGGCCATTGAAAAGCAAAACACAATCACCCGGATCTGCATCAAAATAATTTTTGTGGAGTCGCCTGAATTTCTCGCCACCAAATTGGATCGTAAAAGATTTTCCTGCGCTCAAGGTATCAAAAGCATCTTTTGGGATGTTGGTTATCAAGTTTCCAAAATTATCTACCCGTATCACATGACCGGCCATAATCCGCTTGTTAGCCTTAATGTGTCTATCAGTCATCTTTTTATAATTGGGCAAAGGCTTGCCCAATGTAGTAATTGCAACGCTACTGGCGAGTTTGGCTGCGGCCGGGGCAAAAATATCTTTTTCTGGAAAGGTGGTGCGAATGGGGTTCACCGAATTCAATTGCACCACTTGCTGGTGCGCCTTCTCACTAATTAATCCAAGCAAGCCATTGTCAACCCCAACAAAAAAATGATCTTCTAATTGAAGGGCAATAAACACATCATCGCGATTGCCTGAAGAATCGACACCCACGAGATGAACCGTGTTGGCCGGAAAATCGCGGAATACCGATTTTAAAACAAACGCTCCATGGCCAATGTCGCAAGGCGCAATTTGGTGACTAATATCAACCAATGTGAGCCCTGGGTTTACCGTGAGTATTTTGGCCTTGATAGCAGCAACGTAGTGGTCACTCTCTCCGCTATCAGTAAGTAAGGTAACAATGGCCATGGGTGAACTTTCTTACAGTGCTTACGTTTTAGTAAGACTGGATTTGTTTTAAATTTACGGTCTAAAATTACTTCATTTCAACCATTATTTCATTGACTGAAAAAATCATTACCCTCGAAGACATCCCGTTGCTAGATTTTCTAGGAGCCGAAAATAAAAACATTAATGAGCTGTCGCACGCTTTTCCAAAAAGCCGCATTATTTCGCGCGGCAATGAAATCTTAGTGAAAGGCGAGGCTCCTGATATTTTGCTCATCACAGATATTTTAAATTCGTTGCAAGCGCATTTTCACCAATATGGCCGGGTAACAGAAGAAAATGTGCGCGGCTACATTGCGCAAGAACGGCCAGAATCTGTGCCTGATGATTCCATTGATGGAATTATTCTTTATGGCACTAAGGGTACCCCCATCAAACCCAAAACGGTAAATCAACAGAAGTTGGTACAGTCAGTAAAAGACAACGACTTGGTTTTTGCTTTAGGCCCAGCCGGTACTGGCAAAACTTTTATTTCCGTAGCGTTGGCTGTTCGGGCATTGAAAAATAAAGTGATCAAGAAGATTATCATCACGCGGCCGGCAGTTGAGGCTGGCGAGAATCTCGGCTTTTTGCCTGGTGACTTAAAAGAGAAAATTGACCCGTACTTGCACCCCATCTATGATGCTCTCAACGACATGGTGCCGTTCGAAAAACTAACGTACTACATGGAGCGTGAAATTATTGAGATCGCTCCGCTCGCTTACATGCGCGGGAGAACGCTCAATAATGCCTTTATTCTTTTAGATGAAGCGCAGAACACCACACCCATGCAAATGAAAATGTTTCTTACCCGCATGGGGCCGGAATCTAAAATGATTGTAACAGGCGACACTTCTCAAATTGACTTGCCATCGAAGCAACGTTCGGGGTTGAAAGAAGCTGTGCGAATTTTAAATCAAGTAAAGGGTATTGGCTTTGTTGAACTTAGCAGCCGCGATGTGGTGAGGCATAAATTAGTGCGAGATATCATTGAAGCGTACGGGAGTAATGAATGAGTAGTTCTTTGTTGATAGTTGTAGTTGTAAGTGAATAGTGAGCAGCCTTACCAACAGATACTAAACCAATTACTACCAACTCTAATAGGCCCTCACTAACTTCCCATCCATATAGTTAAGATAAGATTTATTAGCGACCTTCATGCCACCTGGGGTAGGGTAGTTACCGGTAAAATACCAATCGCCTGAATGATGGGGTATAGCCTTGTGTAGATTCTCTACCGTTTGATAGACCACTTCCAATTCTGCCTTCATGCCTTCGGGTCTTACTATGTCTGCAATCTTTTCGGAAATTTCCTCTACTGTGAATGTTTCGTATAGGCGCTTTACATAGTTGAGGGGTAGGTTGTCTAACGTAGACTGTTGACATTGTTCATACACTTCACCAAGCAAATAATCTTTGCCCTGATCTTTAAGTAGTTTGATCATCGCACGGAAGGCTACAAAATCTCCCATCTTGCTCATGTCTATCCCATAGCAATCGGGGAAGCGAATTTGTGGAGCCGATGATACCACTACAATTTTCTTGGGCCCCAGCCGATCGAGCATTTTTAAAATACTTTTTTCCAGCGTTGTGCCTCTCACAATTGAGTCATCGATCACCACCAACGTATCTTTTCCTTTGGTGACCACTTCGTAGGTAGTGTCGTATACGTGGGCTACCATTTCATCTCGGTGCTTATCGTCCGTGATAAAAGTGCGGAGTTTTACATCTTTGATTACAATTTTTTCTATCCGGGGACGGAACGATAAAATATCGTCAAGCGAATCTACTGTCGGCTTACCATCTATGATAAAGTCTTTTTGCTTGCTGATCAGATAATCTTCAATCCCTCTCATCATGCCAAGGAAAGCCGTCTCGGCCGTATTGGGGATGTAAGAGAAGATGGTATTTTTTAAATCAAAGTTGATGGCTTTTAAAATCTGAGGCACTAATAATTTTCCGAGTTGCTTTCGCTCCTGATAGATTTCTGGATCAGTTCCTCGTGAAAAATAAATGCGCTCAAAACTGCAGGATGTTTTTTCTAATGGAGGCACAATGGTTTGTTGTGAATATTCTCCGTTTTTATTAATGATCAGTGCGCAACCCGGCTTTATTTCTTCAATTTGATCGTAATCAATATTAAAAGCTGTTTTGATCGCAGGCTTTTCAGAGGCCACTACAACAATTTCGTCATCGGCATAAAAGTAGGCAGGCCGTATGCCTGAGGGATCCCTTACCACAAAGGCAGAACCAGAACCGGTCATTCCGGCCATCGTATAGCCGCCATCAAAATCTTTGCAGGCGCGCTTTAACACGTTGTGTAGGTTGAGTTCGTTCTCAATAATTTCCGAAACTTCTTTGTTTGTAAATTGATCTTTGTATTTCGAAAAAAGGCCTTGAACCTCTTCATCCAAGAAGTGCCCAATCTTTTCCATAACCGTTACCGTATCAACTTTTTCCTTAGGGTGCTGACCTAAATCAACTAATACATTATAGAGTTCATCGACATTTGTCAGGTTAAAGTTTCCCGCCATCACCAAGTTACGGCTGCGCCAGTTGTTCTGGCGAAGGAAGGGGTGAACATTTTCAATGCTATTCATTCCATGTGTGCCATAGCGAAGGTGTCCCAACCATAACTCGCCAGAAAAGGCAACGTGCTCTTTTAGCCAATCGCCATCACGAAATTTTTCTTTGCCTTCTTTTTGCCCGCGTTTATATTTTTTTCCGATTTTTTTAAATAAGTGTGCTATCGGCTGCGGTTTAATAGATCGGTAGCGACTAAAAAATCTGAATCCTGGCTTCTGATCGATTTTTATATTGGCTATACCTGCTCCATCTTGACCGCGGTTATGCTGTTTTTCCATTAAGATGTACATCTTGTTCATGGCGTAAGTGGAGCCATATTTTTCGATGTAGTGCGAAAGGGGCTTCCGCAATCGGATGAGGGCAATTCCACATTCGTGGAGGATCTTGTCGGTCATAGGCGCAAAACACAAAGTTAGGCTTATTAGTTTAATTGTCTAAAGGAGAAAGTTAGGAGTTGGTGGCAATGTGGCCGGAAAAAAAAAATCAACTAACGGTGACACTCAACTAATAAAGATTTCGCACGTGGACAAGTGAACGACTTCGTAACAACTTGGACTTTGAAAAAGTGAATTACGTTGGACATAGAAGTTTCCGACCCTTTTCTTTCTTTAAAAAGATTCTCCTTCGAAAGTACCCGACCCATTGCCGACAAAAGCCATTTGTAATAGTAAGTGGTTGGAAGACGCAATTAACTTCAAAATAACTATCTTTGAGACAGCTATTTACGTACAAAAAGGTTAATTAGAATGGATGAATTATTGAGATTAAAAGAACGAGTAGACATCGCCATAGAGATAGGTGAAAGTTATTATCGTGAATTCAAAAGTGCTTTAGAGGGACCTGCCGACAATAAAACTGCAAGAGATTTAAAGGAAATATGTTATGACATTGCAAAGACATTGGTTGCTTTTGCAAACGCTGATGGCGGAGAACTCTTTGTTGGGATTGAAGATAATAATACAATTAGTGGGATACCCCACAACGAAGATAAAATTTCAGCTATTCTTGCCGCACCAGAAAACTACGTTATAAAGGAGACACCATTACCTTTGAAAAGAGGGTCTCTTGTCGATTACAATGGAAAAAAAATTGCTTGTTTCTCTGTTGAGAAAGGTTCAAAATTTGTCCACCTGACTTCTAAGGGGGAGTGCTTTCAAAGAAAAGACAGAGAATCCGTTCCGACAGCATCTGAATTGATTCGATTTGCAAGAGAAGAGGAAGTATCAAGGGAATACGATAGGCAATTTGTTGATTTGGCAAGTGTTGGTGACTTAGATTTGAGTTTAATCCTATCGATTTCACAAACAATCTCGAAAACAATGTCTCCTGAGAAGTTCTTACAATATTTAGAACTTGCGGAGTTCGATGGAACACGTTTAAGACTGCGTAGGGCTGCTTTGCTTTTATTTTCTAAAAATCCATCTAAATGGCATCCTCGCTCACAAGTTAGAATTTTAAGAGTGAAGGGAATAGAGGAGAAAACTGGCGAGAACTTTAATGTTACCGAAGTTGGGGAGGCAAATGGGAATATTTTTCAACTAATAGAAAATAGCTGGGAACTACTGAGGCCACATTTGACGGAAACAAGATTTTCAAAAGATGCAATTTTCAAAACTCAGATTATTTATCCTGAATTAGCTTGTAAGGAAGCTCTTATTAACGGTATAACTCACAGGGACTACAGTTTAGAGGGCCGAGGAATCGAAGTCAAAATTTTTGATGACAGGCTGGAGATTTTAAGCCCAGGGAAACTGTTATCTTCAATTACAATTAGGGATTTGGAAGAGCTAAAAGGAGTACACCAATCACGAAACACTTACATAGCACGAGTACTAAGAGAGAGTGGATACATTCGAGAGCTGGGTGAAGGGATTAGAAGAATTTTTGAGCTAATGCAAACTAACGATTTAGTAAAGCCTAAAATCGAATCACCTAATAAATCATTTATTGTTTCTCTATTTTACAAATTTGCTTATTCAAAAGAAGAAAAAATTTGGCTTGACAATTTTGAGCACCTGAATTTATCCCGTGAGCAAAAGACAGTTGTACGATTAGGCATTAACGGTAGACTTGTTTCAACAAAGGAAATCTTCGAGCAAGTTGGAATTGTCAGTGAAGACTACTATAGACAGCTAATTGAATCTTTAAGAAAAATGGGGATTCTTCAAAATAAATTATCACAAGTTCAAGTAACAAATCAACGGAAACTCTATGGCAACTCAAGAAAAGCAGTTCCAAGATTTGAAATATCACTGCCATTAAAATCACAATTAAAACCACCAACTCAAATTGATATTGAGACGTCTGAGTATGCAAAGATTTACATAACGAACATTCCTTACGTTGTAACCGAAGCAGAATTAGAAAGACTCTTTGAACAATTTGGAGAAGTGTCTGACATTTCAATACCGAAGGATTTTGTAACTGGAAATTCTCGCGGTTTCGGATTTATAGAATTTGACAAAAAGGAAAGTGCTATTAAAGCTATTAACCACAAGACACCAATAACAATTAAAGGAAGAAAGATATTTATTCAAGAGTACAAAAAGTAGACTGACAATTCTTAGAATGGAAAATGAGTTCGGATAAAGTGAGGAGAAGGCCGCCCAGCCACCAACAAAATGTTTCAATGGTGGGATTCGCTGTGAGCTATAAGTTTATATCTTCGTTCAACGTTTGGTCACGTGGGACAAATACGTTTTCAAAAGCCACCACTGCAGAAACACAAACGTGTGTGTCTTGAACTTCATTCAGTTGTAAGAAAGGAGATGCTGTACAAAAGATGGAAGACTCTTACTTTAAGTTACTCTCAGGTGGAAGTCGAGCGAACCGAACTGGCCAATGAATAACAAGAAGAAGAGAATAGGCCTTCCTCAGACGATCGTCAGAGATAGTTTGCAAATCACCTTATGCTGCATAGGTGGAAACATACTTTGTGGTGAACGATAAGGAAAAACAGGAGCGAAGATTCC
>JAYVPS010000151.1:0-6142 GCA_043757225.1 Cytophagales bacterium
GGCCTATTCACCGGATGCACCTTACGCAACGGTCCTTTTCTTGTATCTGTTAGTGCCAACCCAAATTGCTTGCGAAGTAAGTCTGTATCGGGCACATACCAGGCCTTTTTAGTCTTGCTCCAACGGGCTCCTGAATTCTTTACCTCCTCAATCATCGCGGCATCGTACTCAAACAGCACTAAAATGACATCATTTCCTTGATGAGTAGCCAGTTCGTACCGAATTGTCTTTTGGGTGGCCATGTGGGTTATTACCCTAAATCTAAGCGATCAAAACCAAACTTCAATAAACCAGTGTACGACAGTTTTGTAATTTTAGGGCATGGCCAATCCCGATTGCTAGCGCATCGGGAAAGGCCACCGGGCTTTGCGCTCCAAGTCCGTCCACACACACTCCTAACACACTTCGGGCTTTCCACTTCAATCCCTTGCCCGCTTGCGCATAGTAAGCCATCCTTTGCGAAACTGTCGTACACTCATAGGGTGCATTTCAAATTGTCGCGGTAAGAATATTTCGTCCCTAACGGGACTGTAGACCGAGGTGGATTACAAACGCTACCAATATATAATCCCTAACGGGATTTAAAGCCCTGGTAAGGGCGATATATTGGTAGAAAAACAATCAACATACACCAGAATCCCGTAGGGATGAAACATTGATGCGACAATTTGAAATGCACCCCACTCATATAAAAAATTGAGATGCTCAATAGAATCGGTATATGCACTGAAGAGTTTTGTGTTCATAACCGAATAGCAAGGCCTTCGAGGTGCCAACAGCCAGGGATAGAAGTGGAAAGCCCGCACCCTGCGCCTCGCGGGGGAGGACTTGCAACGGATAGCCCGCCCGAGTGTGTAAGCATGTGCGTGGGCAGGAGGGGGCTGCCAAAAAAGAAATTATTCTGTTAGTTTGATTCCGTTGTTGCCAATTAAAATGGGTTTGCCAAATCGACCTTCTTCGCCTTTCACTTCTAAGTTTAACACGCCCCGCGGACAAACCGAAGAACACACTCCGCAGCCCACGCACGAACTGCGCACAATATTTTGGCCGCGCTGTGCGTACCAGCGAACATCGATGCCCATTTCGCAATAGGTGGAGCAGTTGCCGCACGAGATGCACTGCCCTCCATTAGTGGTGATGCGGAAGCGTGATTTGAATCGTTGGATGATGCCCAAGTATGCTGCGAGCGGACAACCAAAGCGGCACCAAGTACGGTTGCCCATCAATGGATAGAAGCCTGTGCCTACTACTCCCGCAAAGCCTGCCCCGATAAAGGCGCCATATAGTTCGCGTATTTTGTAACTATCGAAAAAGAAAACCCAGGCGTTGTTGGTGAAGTAGGTGTAGAGCACTCCGCCCGTCATCACGATGGCGAAGACGAGCACGCCATGTATCATCCATCGTTCTATTTTCCATGCCTTCACGGTTTTGTTAGAGAGTTGTCGGTAGGGGTCGCCTAATGTTTCGGCTAAGCCTCCGCAGCCGCACACCCAACTACAATACCAGCGCTTGCCAAAAAAGTAAACGAACACGGGCACGGCAATGATGATGAGTGCAATGCCCCACACGAGCATGAAGATGCCAAGGCCTCCGTTGGCAAGAAGTGTATCGAGACGATTGTTGAAGAAAAAGGAATAGTCAAGCGGCCAGATATTTTTAAAATCGAAGTAGGGCTGGTTGAGGCGGATCATGATTTCGGGAATGAGAAAAGCAAAGGCAGTTTGAAAAAACATGACAGAGGCCGTGCGCAGCAGTTGGTATCTGCTGTGGCGGTAATTAATAATCATCCGTATGCCCATCACTAAAATGCAGAGTGTGTATAGGAAGCCGTAGAGAAAAAACCGGCCGGCTTCGTTGCCATTAAGTAACCGGCTGACAGGATCTACAAGGAGAACCCAGTTGGTCATGTACTCAGGATAAAAATAGAGAATGACATAAAATGCGATGAGCCAACTGCCGGTGAAGATGCCAAGCCACTGCACGTTTTTCATAACGTTGAAAAAGATGCCGTTGTTTTTGATGCCAGGCGGCAGTTGAAGTTTTGGCAAGATGTACATCAATGCCCCGATGATGCACAGGCCAATGGTTAGAAATAAAAACAGTACTGGGTTATTTTTTATCGAACCGGCAGCAGATGCTTTGGTGAGGGAGTAGGTGAGATCTTTTACGGCATAGCGATCAAACCCAAACTGACTGACGATGCCATATTTTTTGATGTTGTCGGCAACATTTCGCAGTTGCTTTTTCAAATCGTCTTGTGAAGAAAATGTTTGGCCTTCTAGCCAGTTTCCATACACTTTGAATGCTTTTGCTTTGAATGCGGCACCTTCATCGCCTCTTTTAAAAACGGAATCTGCGGAGGCAAGTGAAAACTTTTTGTCGTTGATTGCTACCAGTTGATCTAGCTCTTGGGCATTGATTGCAAAATTTGTGAGCTGTGATTCGTTTACGGTTTCAAAAATTTTAGTTAGCTCGGAGACGAAAGTAAAATTGGAAGCGGTGTTTTTATTGATCAAGCCGTTGGCTGATTGAGAAAACAATTCTGCTTTGCGCGGATCAGTAATCTTTTCTTTTATGATTTCGGGTGTGAGGGTGTATGATGCCCAGAAGAAGGAGAAATTGAAGAGGGTGAAGCCGGTGAGAAAAAGGAGAAGGCCTATGGGTTTTATATATTTCATACTATTTTAATTTTTAAGTAGCGGGTAATTTGAGCTGATCAGCGAATTTCTCTGTGATCTTTGCGTTCTCTGCGGGTAAGATTTTTACGCAAAGGGCGCAAGGCAATACACGCAGAGGTTCGCAGAGTCAAAATACAGAATACAATTCGAGAATGACATAAATAAATCTCAATTGCCTACCGCTACTTTTCTATTGCCTATTTTATATTTTTCAAAGATTTCAAATTCATGTCTTGTAAAAAACTCTGGATCGAAATTGGCTTGGGCCAAATTTTCCATCACAAAGTCGATACTCTTTTTCTCGCGGAGCCATTTGTCAAAATACTCGTGGCGCATGCGAATGCCGAAAGTGTTGATGCCAATGAACTCACGGGTAGATTTATGCCATACCAAATGCACGCATTTGGTGCCGCTGCTGTGCTCCCAATACGATTCTTCTTCGTTAGGTTTAAGGGTGCTGCCCACAGTGCCGTAGGTTTGATATTCAATGTCGAAGAATTTAGCCGAGTTAAACCACGGCCCGGGTTCGTATTTAGTTTTTTCTCCGCAAATGGTTTGCGCTACTACTTCGCCCATCATCCGACCCGTGTACCAGACCTGTTCAATGTTTCTACGGCCGGGTAGGTCATATTTTCTTTCTACGCAATCGCCAAGGGCATATACATCGGGAATGTTTGTTTCTAAAAATTCATTGACCAAGATTCCGCGCTTGGTTTCAATGCCCGAATCTTTAAGGAAGCTGATGTTGGGAGAAACGCCAACGGTAACGCCAACAAACTGACAAGGAATGGTTTCGCCTTTGTTGGTGATGATGGCTTGCACGCGTCCATTTTGGTCGTCAATAATTTCTTTCAACTCGGTTCCTAATTGCAAATTGACATGATGGCTGCGAATGTGCCGACTGATAAGGTTGGCTTCTTGTTGTGGCAACACATTATCCCAAAATTCATTTTCGCGCACTACCATTGTTACTGCTATTTTTCGGGAGAGAAACATTTCTGCCATTTCAATTCCGATCAAGCCACCACCCACAATTACCGCTTGACGAATTCCGTTGGAATTTTCTTCCATTAGTTGAAGATCAGGATAGCCATACAATCCTTGTACACCCTTTAAATCTTGTCCTGGCCAACCAAGCATATTTGACTTCGAACCGGAAGCAATAATGAGAGTGTCGTACTTAATTTCTTTGCCAGAGGCGAGTTGTAGAGATTTTAATGAAGTAGTTATGTTCTCAACATGATCTTTTAGTAATTCAATTTTGTTCTTTTTCCAAAACCAGTCTTCGTATGGTTTGGTGTTTTCGTACTTCATGTGACCCATGTAGATGTACATGAGGGCTGTACGAGAAAAGAAATGTTCTGTTTCAGATGAGATGACGGTGATTTTATGATTGTGTTGCTTGCGGATATGGCGAGCTGCGGTAATTCCGCTAATACCATTGCCGATGATGATGATGTTTTTGGTACTCATTATTTTACGATGGTAATTTCAATTAAGTCATCTAATTTTCAAATAGATTTTCCGTTGTAAAAAACTTCTGTTGGGTAAAATTTATTTGGGTGGCACAATTGCCCACAATTTATTGTTTTCAGAGCTAAATACAGGATGGTGGCTTTTGTTTTCAGCTTTCACTGTTTTCCAAGTTTTGAATTATTTAAATTCTAGTCTGTCAACTGCTTGACAAAGTAGGTAATTAGAATTGAATAGTTTTGCATGTTAAGATACGAGAAATTCAGCTAACTCTTATTGTTCGTAGATGAAACTAAAGTAAAAAACAAAAATGAGACGTTCCGCACTTTTAATTTTAGCCCTCACGGTAAATCTTAGTATCAAGGCAGCAGATGTGCCTTCTTTCCTCCAATCGTCCGATGCCTTTTTAAAAAACCGCATTGTCAACGGATCGGTGGCTTACAGTAAAATCAAACAAAACTTGGCTGAAATTGAAAGTTTGTATAAGCAAGTAGGTGAAATGATGCTAACAGGATTGGACGATAATTCAAAAAAAGCATTCTATATCAATGCCTATAATATTATAGTCATCTATTGGGTAGCCAAGCATTACCCGTTAAAATCACCGCTTGACGACAGCGGATTTTTTGATCAAGTAAAGCATAAAGTGGCAGGAGAGGAGATGACCTTGAACAGTCTTGAAATAAAAAAACTATTGTCAGTTTATAAAGATGCCCGCTTTCATTTTGCCTTAGCATGTGCCGCTAAAAGTTGCCCTCCCTTGGCAAGTTTTGCTTTTCTGCCTGCTACTTTAGATAAGCAGTTAACCGAGCGTACCACGCAAGCACTTAACAACCCGAATTGGATTAAAGTAAATGATGCTCAAAAGAAAGTGGAGCTCTCCAAAATATTTGAATGGTATAAAAAAGATTTCACAGCTGATGGCAAATCAGAGATTGAATGGATCAATCAATTTCGCAAAGAAAAAATACCAACTACTTACGCGGTGGGATTTTACGAATACGATTGGAGATTGAATGAAAAGTAGACTCTACTTAGCCGTTTCTGCCAAGTACATCTGTTCATAATATTCTCTTGCCATTCTGCTTGAATCAAAATGCGGGAGAATGTCTTTCATGGCCGTCTTCACGATCTTTAGCCACTTAGCAGGCGACTTGTAATAGAGCGGAATCACTTCGTTCTCTAATAAATCAAAGAGATTTTTTGTCTCTATACGGTCGCGCTCTTCCTGAGAAAGTGAATCTTCGGCTGTTGGGATGATAAAAGAATTTTTTCCGTGCTTCGCAAATTCAGGCATCCAACCGTCAGGGATAGAGAGATTCACCGATCCATTCATAGCAGCCGTCATTCCGGAAGTACCTGATGCCTCGTGATACATGCGGGGATTGTTAAGCCATAAGTCAGAACCTTTTTTAAGATGGCCCGATAGCGAAAGCTCGTAACCTGTAAGAATGGTGCAGTTGGGCAAGTCTTTAACCTTCCAATAAATATCATTGAAGATATTGATGGATCCCTGGTCTTCGGGATAAGGCTTGCCGGCCCAAATGACTTGAATGGGTCTCTCCTTATTAGTAGTCAATTTTAAAAAGCGTTCGAAGTCTGTGAGCAGCAAGTTGGCACGCTTGTAACCGGCAAATCGTCTCGCCCAGACAAGGGTCAATACATTCGGGTCGAAAAGTTTCCCAGTTTGATTTGCTACCACTCGAAAGAGTTCTAGTTTGAGTTCCTTCTTGCGGCCTACCAATGCTTCATCATCGTCTTTCTTGGCAGCTTTTTCTAATGCTTTATCCTGCCAATAGGTTTTGTTCTGTGCATTGGTAATGGCTCCGATTTCGCAGATGCCTGCAAAGCCATTCCACATTTTGCGAGATACTTCTCCATGCAACTGAGAAACACCATTGGCCTTTTTTGTCATTCTTAAGGCTGTCAGCGTATAGTTAAGATTCTTTTCGTCAGGTGCTGCTAATTCCGAAATGGTTTTCTGATCGGCA
>JAYVPS010000152.1:0-23261 GCA_043757225.1 Cytophagales bacterium
CTTTTTTAATCCTTTCCCTCAAATATCTTGCATCTGTTTCATTCTTTATCTTCCTAACTCCTTTATTTATAGAACCTTTACCAATTTGAGTGAACCCTATTTAGATATTGAATTGTAGTTGATGTAGATTTTTTTTCGAAGTATTGCTTACTGTTTTGTATACAGTACGCTAAGTATTTTTCATTTACGATTTCGTTTGATATAAAAGCATGAAGTTGTTGATTTATGACAATTGGTTTTTCTACAATGGCACTCAAACCGAAGGTACCAACACAAGTCATAATTATTCCGCCTACAGGAATGACCCTTGCATTATACTCTCTCACTTCAATTTCAGATAGTCCTAAACTAATTTCATCATATTTGAGCCGAATTGAATTATCTGATAAATTGGGTGTAGTTACCCACTTAATATCTCCAGAAAAAGATTTGGGCTTATCCCTATTTGGCACTATACATTTACAAACATCACCAACCTTCACCAACCTCCATCCCTTCGGCAACTCACCATCTTTTACATTCATATTGGTAAGCCTTCCCTCAAACGCTGCTTTGAGCAAACTTTGGCGGTAAACTTTTAGTTGTTGTTGCGCGGTTTCAAGTTGTTGTTTGCCGTTGTCTAACTCGCTAAAGAGTTCTTCTATTTTGGAAACGATGGTAAGTTGTTCGGGGAGTGGGGGAATTGGAATTTCAAGTTGCGAAAATGCCTTCAAGGAGATTTCTTTAAATGTAGTTCCGCTTGCTACCTTTTCTGCTTTTTGCTTCGATGCCTTTAAATAGTAGAATAAATATTCACTTATAATAAACTTATTTGGTACGATGCTTTTAAAACCTTGGTTTGTGCATACTTCATTTCCTGCAATTACAGTATACCCAATTGGGGCTCTGGAAGAAAAAAGTACAGAGCCTTTAGGTATTAGTCTTGCAGAGGAATGCTTTAAACCAATTTCGGTAATTGATTTCCGGCCTTTTAAAATAAACTTGCCGTCATAGCCTGATAGGTCTGCTGGAGAAATCCAAGAAATATCTCCATTCCAGTAAGTATCAATTTTTGTTGAAGGTGTTCCGCCAGAAACGATTTCTCCAACTTCTCCTAACTTTTTTACTTGCCAGTGCTTGGGTATAGTATTACCGGTTTCATTAGCCATTGAGTAAACTTATCGGGCAAGCGTTTCAATATTCCTTGATTTCTTTCGGCTCTTGCCAATATTTGATACTAGTTTCTGAGTAAGCTTTTCCGAGTATGGCTTGCTGGCTTCTGGCTTGAATAGAATTTCAAACGACTGGTTTTTATCAAACTTAGCTAAGCCAATATTGTACTTTTCAAATAACGCGATATTACTTAATGCAGCATTGGCACTATTGGGAGAGAGCACTACATAAGAAATATTTGAGAAACTTTTGTATCGAAAGGCTTGCTTGGCAGCACGCTTCCAGTCTTTCAGCTTCAATTCAAACGATACGATGGAAACATCTTCTTTTTCCTTTGCGTAAAACACAAAGTCGGGGATACCAAACAAACCCTGACACTCTTTTATATAGGCATTTCCGAAATTGACTTTCAGAAACTTCTCAAACATTCTCGACATTTCTTGTTCGGTAGCAAACATAGTTATCAGGCTATTTCCTTTTGGTAAGCATTAATTACGTTAAACCAAGTGGGCAGATGTGAGCCATTACTATCATCATCCAAAAGCACCTCATTTTCAATAGTTCTGAACAAATTTACAGCATTCCGAATATTTCCTTTCAAAATTTCTATCCTGTCTGCCTGACCGTTTGGTAACGCTTTTACTTGCCTGTCGAATATATAGAAATAGTGTTTATAGGGCTCCGGTTTCTGAAACTGCCAGTTATAATCGGGCTTAAACATTAACGGACGAAACTCCGATTCATCAAAATAGTCTTCATAACCTGGAATAAGCGTACGCATGGCTTCGACATATTGGTAATCAAGCCATTGTAACAATTTAGAGCTGTACAATCTGGCACGAGGGACTCTCATCGGTCCATTTTCCAAATCCTGAAAGCGCTTTATTCCAAACGACCTAAGGTTTTCATATGAACCAACGGTAACCGAATCAGGCATAGTAAGTTCTTACGCTGCCAGCGCGTCATTTAACTCATTAATTATCTCATCGGTCTGTTCGCCAAACAATTGCCACATTTTACCCAATCCACCTAAGGCATTAAAAGGATTGTAGTCAAAGTCTTCACGTTCAATGTGAAAGCTGTTGGTAATGTACTCTTTCATCAATCGCAGCCAATGCATTTGTTCTTCTGTAAACTTAGTGGCTCCGGCTTGTTTTTTAAAGACCCACTCCTGAAAATTCCTGTCAACTACTGTCTCAAACGCAACTAAATACTCATCAATCTGCAGTGCCTTTCTCACTACAGCCACCAAAGCCATCAATTCCTTCTTCGGGCTGCCGGAGCGAGGCAAGCGATGTAATAATTTTCCTTCGTCTGCTTTGTCATCTAATTCTGCAAACGCATCCCACAACTTAAACGGATGTAGCTGTGGTTTATCGGCCATCAGCCTTTCATACAAATCTTTAATTATCGGGTAGGAGAGTTCGCGCCTTCTGTAAGAGAGGTTGTAGAAAATTTGTAAAGCAATCAATTCATCTTTGTTCTGCTCCATCCATTCGGTGAAGTCCTGAATCAGTGCCATGCTTGCAGCGGAATGGTCTTTCGCCCAGCCTACTTTAATTACTTCATCAGGATTGGCAAGGTCAATCCGTTGCTCATGTGCTTTGCGTACGTTCTCAATGTATTCGTTAAGGTCGCCCGTAAATACTTTGGCTGCTTCGGTTTGAAGTTTTTCTGTTCGTGTTTTTACGAGCGTTTCAATTTCTGTTGGTGATGCACCTGAATTCTCAGCCTTTACCTTGCTTTCAATGACTTCCAACACATCCGGATTGAATGCATTCAGCAATTCCTTAACAACCTCCGAAACAGTTTTGCCATTGGCCTTCTCTAAAAATTGTTTTCGCTCTTTATCGGTTAGCTGTTTATCTAACCGCGTTAAACGATTGGCCAGCGAGGTAAACAGTTCTTCATCTCGTGCGCCAACGGCAACAGCCTGTAATAAATCTTTCAACGGAACACCGGGCTTTTTCTCAAGCGGTCGACTATCGGTTTTTAAACTCTTGGTTACGCCAATGGCATCAACAATTACAAAATGGTCTTTTGTTATCTTGGCAGTGGGCGTAACTTTTCTCAAATCATCGAGGCCAATGGTGCGTGTGCCCCGGCCTTTCATCTGCTCAAAGTAGTTTCGACTTTTTACATCGCGCATGAAAAGCAAACACTCCAACGGCTTTACATCTGTTCCGGTCGCAATCATGTCAACTGTTACGGCAATTCGTGGATGATAGTCGTTGCGGAATTGAGCCAATGTACTTTTGGGGTCATCGCTGTTGTACGTAATCTTTTTGCAGAACTTGTTTTCTTCTGCAAACTCTTGCCTTACAATGTCAATGATGTCATTTGCGTGACTGTCGGTTTTAGCAAAGATTAGTGTTTTAGGAACCTCAAAGACCTCACCCCGGCCCTCTCCAGTTGGAGAGGGAGAGAATCGGTCTGGAAATAATTCAGGGAAGTGTTCTTTGAATGTGCGAATGATGGTTCGAATTTGATTTGGGTTAACCACATCTTTATCCAACTGTTGTCTGGAGTACGCTTCATCTTCGTCTTGCAGCTCCAAACGTTTTCTTCTGCTTAGTCTTTCGCGGTGTTCTACATATTCACCTTTCCAAAGCGTTGCGCCTTGTTGCGTTACTTTGGTGTCAATGATAAATACATCGTACCCTACATTCACGCCATCGGCAACAGCCATTTCATGCGAATACTCACTCACCAGATTTTGGTCAAAGTAACCAATCGTTCTTTTGTCAGGTGTGGCTGTCAATCCAATTTCAAACGCATCGTAATATTCCAACACTTGTTTCCACAGATTGTAAATGCTGCGGTGGCATTCATCTATAACAATGAAATCAAAAAATTCGATGGGCATTTTTGGGTCATACTCAATGGGCGGAATTTCTTTAGGATGGAATTTCTTTTCGTTGGGGTTTTCTTCTTCCGCCTTTTCGTCTAAGTCTGTTCCCTTTAATATAGCATAGAGTCGCTGAATGGTGCTAATGCAAACCTGACTGTCAGTTGAAATGTAGCTTGACTTCAATCGTTGAACATTGTAAAGCTCTGTAAACTTGCGGTTATCATCGTTCGGCACAAACGACATGAATTCTTGTTCGGCTTGTTCGCCCAGGTTCTTTGTGTCCACCAAAAACAAAACCCTTTTCGCTTTCGCGAATTTGAGCAAGCGATAGATAAACGTGATGGCTGTAAACGTTTTGCCTGAACCCGTTGCCATTTGAATTAATGCACGTGGTCTATTTTCTTTAAAGGATGAGTCGAGTTTTGTAATAGCACTTACTTGGCAATCTCTCAAACCATCTATTTGAAGTTGAGGCAAATCATGAAGCCTTGTCCGTAAAGACTTACCAGTCTTTAACCAGTCTCGTAAAGTCTCAGGTTTATGAAAGCAGAATAATTCTCTGGCTCTTGGTTTCGGGTCGGTGAAATCGGTGAACCGTGTTACTTCTCCGGTGCTGATGTAAACGAATGGTAACGGGTCGTTTTTGAGATGCTTGAGTTTTGCATGGGCATACTCTTCTCCCTGATTTTCATGAACATTGATTCGATGTCCTTCCTCTTCGCGCTTGGCTTCAATTACTCCACAGGGTTTACCTTCTACAAATAACAGATAGTCAACTGGGCCAACATCGGTGATGTATTCTTTGACTGCAATTCCAAGTCCGGCATTCAGGTTTACTTGCTTAATGCTCTGAATAATCCAGCCGCAAGCCGTCAACTGCTTGTCGATATTGTCTCTTGCTATTTGCTCTGGATTCTGATTTGCCATTGACAGGCTCGATACAAAAATTAATCAGTCAAGATACAGAAATTTAGGCTTGTTTCTAACGTTTTGGTCGGCCTTTGGTGCGTTGGGGATTTGGCTCTTGCCATAGTTTGGGTTTCGCGAAGCACAATCTTCTTAAAAATGCGAAGGGTCGGCTATATTATTTTTCAGTCTGTCCCACTTCTCATTTTTTTTCAAAGTCCAAGTTGTCCCGAAGCCGTTCAATTCCACGTGGGAAATCTTTGTTAGTAGAGTGTCACCCGTTAGATGACCAAATTGTCCGGGACCCAATTACTGCCAACATATTGATATAGGAGATAGGATTATTTAGGATTTCTCTCGAAAGTATTCACAAGCAACTAAGTTTAGCATAACTTTCCAAAAAATTTATTTTGGCCAAATCCAAAACTTCCTTTTTCTGTCAATCTTGTGGATATGAATCTGCCAAGTGGCTGGGCAAGTGCCCATCTTGCAATGCGTGGAACTCCTTCGTGGAAGAAATAATAGCTGCTGATGTTCCGTCTAAAAATGATTGGCGTGCAGAGGGAGGAAAGTCAAAACAGGAAAGACCGCGAAGACTGGATGAAGTTGATTCGATCAACGAAATCCGGATCTCCACTCCAGATCAAGAGTTGAATCGCGTCTTAGGGGGAGGCATTGTCTATGGATCATTGGTGTTGATCGGTGGGGAGCCGGGAATTGGAAAGTCTACCCTCATGCTTCAAGTGGCATTGTCAATCGGGCAATTGAAAGTGCTTTATGTTTCCGGTGAGGAGAGTGATCAGCAAATAAAGATGAGGGCAGAGCGCCTTCAACCTTCTACTAAAATCAAACACGACAATTTTTATATCATCACAGAGACGAATACCAAAAATATTTTTCAGGCTGTTGAGCAACTTCAACCACAAGTATTAATTATTGATTCCATACAAACCTTGCACTCACATCAGCTAGAGTCAGTAGCAGGTAGTGTAGGGCAAGTGCGACAATGTGCTGCCGAACTAATGAAGTTTGCCAAAGAAACGAACACACCTGTTTTTCTGGTTGGTCATATTACCAAAGACGGAATGTTGGCAGGGCCAAAAGTGCTGGAACACATGGTAGATACGGTGTTGCAATTTGAAGGGGATCGACATTTGGCATATCGCATTTTGCGTACTACCAAAAACCGCTTCGGTTCTACGTCTGAAATTGGAATTTATGAAATGCTGGGCAACGGCTTGCGCGAAGTTTCCAATCCTTCTGAGATTTTAATTTCGCAAAAAGATGGCTACGTAAGTGGTGCGACTATTGGCGCCACTATTGAAGGGAACAGACCCTTGCTGATCGAGATACAATCGTTGGTAAGCCCGGCTTCTTATGGCACTCCTCAACGTACCCCCACTGGCTTTGATCAAAAGCGACTGAACATGTTATTGGCAGTGCTGGAAAAAAGATGCGGCTTTCGCTTAGGCACACAAGATGTTTTTTTAAACATGGCGGGAGGTATTAGCGTAGAAGATCCCGCTATCGACTTAGCGATTTGTATTTCCATCATTTCATCGTTGGAAGAAATTCCAGTATCAGATAAAATTTGCTTTGCTGCCGAAGTAGGGTTGGGTGGCGAGCTAAGAGCTGTCAATCGGGTGGAGCAACGGATTTCAGAAGCGGAAAAATTAGGCTTCACAGAAATTTATGTTTCTAAGTTTAGTCAAAAATCCCTCGACTTAAAAAAAACTAAAATTGAAGTAAAGACTTTTGGCAAACTGACAGAGGTGTTTAAAGATTTATTTGGATAATTATGTTATTGCCACAGTCCGTTCTTACAATGAACTAAAAATATCCCCCAAAGTGACTGTTGGATAAAAAGAAATAAATGAAGAATAAATTTAAGCTTGTCGCTGAAATAAAATTGAGCCACATGGTGTGCGCGTAATCAGCGCTGGATTCATCTTTCCACACTTTATAAAACCAATACATAAAGTAGAGCACAACGGGAGCAAGCGCGATAAGAAAAGAGTACCCATACTTTATTTCATAAAACTCTTTAAAGAATAATACAAAGCCTAAAGCAGCGAAACCAAAGACTATTTGCACAAAAATAAAGGTGCCTCGAATGCCCAGCTTACGGCTGAGAGTATTATCGCCATGGGTAGCATCTTCTTCATGTTGATAAACTTGCGTCATGGGGTAGTTGCCCCAAAGCATAACACTAGTCAAGACAGCTGGGAGCAATACCTTGTTTTGCAATAGATTTTCAACTTCAAAATTATTGACGCCTACGTAGCACATTAAAAAAGTAAAAAAGCCCTGAAACGAACCCGTTACTAACCACGCACCAATTGCATATTTTTTTAATCGAATGGCTGGATGACTGTAGGCTTTGCTTACCAGTCCATAGATCAGCAGCATGATAGCAAAGAGTGGGCTGATTTTTATGTATGCTAAAGTGACGGCAATAAAATCAAAGAGTAAAGCAGTGTAGTAAAGGCTTTTGTTGACTGGGGGGGGATTTTTCAAACCGCCAATACTCTTCTCATCTTTATCGAAGTAACTATTGTAACCATTACTGGCGGGATACAGAAATAAGTGGATGAGGATGAAAGACCAGAGAACTCGGCCTTCTGTCATGTTGGGAGAAACACCCAAAGCAAAAAGATAAACGGGCATTAAAAAAAATGAGAACGGAATCCGGAGATGTAGCAGCGTTGATCTTAAATGCATCTTTAATAATAGTATTTTATTCAAGGTACTAAAATTATGACTCTAACTGAATCATTATCGGTTGAATTTTTGTTATACTTGAACAATGAGTTACATCACGGCTATTGGAATAGCAACCCCTGAAAATAAATTATCACAGTCTTCCATCGCTGATTTCATGGTCAAAACAATGAAACTCAATATTAATGATGAGCGAAAAATTCGCGCTCTTCACCGCATGAGCGGAATAGAAACAAGATACTCAGTTTTAAATGACTATGGCCGCGATCGTGATTTTGAGTTTTATTCCAATGATAGTGAAAGTGCTTTTCCAACCACCAAGCAACGGTTGGAGCTTTTTAGAAAGCATGCGGTTCTACTTAGCGAAACCTCTTCAGAGAATTGCCTCGCGAAAATCCAAGGGTTAAAAAAAACAGAGATCACCCACCTGATCATTGTCAGTTGTACTGGCATGTATGCCCCTGGTCTCGATATTGATTTGGTGAAATCTCTTGGTCTTAATTCTACTATCGAACGCACCTGTATCAACTTTATGGGCTGTTATGCGGCCTTCAACGCACTAAAGTTGGCGAATACTTTTTGCGACCAGGATATCGATGCAAAAGTGTTAGTTATTTGTACCGAATTGTGTAGCATTCATTTTCAAAAGGACAACACAGATGACAACCTGTTAGCCAATTCGCTCTTTGCAGATGGCTCGGCAACATTGTTGGTGGAAGGAAAGCCAAGAAAAGGCTTAAACTTAAAGCCACTAAGTTTCTTTTGTGATCTCTCCACCGTTGGTGAGCAAGAGATGGCGTGGACAATCGGTGATGTGGGTTTCGAAATGCGGCTTTCTTCCTATGTCCCGGACGTTATTCGCAGCGGCATTAAACAGCTAACTACTTCTTTACTAAAAAAGATTTCCAACGATCTGTCAGATGTATCCTATTTTGCCATCCACCCTGGAGGAAAAAAAATATTGGAGGTAATTGAGCAAGAACTTGGCCTTACTAAAAAACAAAATAAGTATGCCTATGAGGTGCTGAAAAACTATGGCAATATGTCATCTCCCACAGTTCTGTTTGTGCTGAACGAAGTTTGCCAAAGACTCAATGGCGTTGACGGAGGGAAGAAAATATTGAGCTTCGCTTTTGGCCCGGGCCTCACGTTGGAAAGTATGATCTTGGAAATTCAAAATCATTAACGATGGCGATTTCTTTTACACATCGTTGCGCAGGTATTGAAATCATGGATGATTTGGATTGTCAGGGTGAAGTGGTTGATCAAACGCTTCGTGAACTGGATTTTATCAATCAATGGTTGGGCGGCAATGCAGTTACGCTAAATGGATTGGAGCGGCTGTGGAAAAATGTAGCCAAGGAAAAACAAATCTCCATTGTTGACTTGGGCTGTGGTAGCGGAGAAATGTTACGACTGATTGCTCATATTGCCGTCAAACAAAGAAGAAAGGCAGTGTTAACAGGCGTGGATGCCAATCCTACTATTGCACGTTATGCAAAAGAGCACACCACTTCTTTAACGGAGAAAGGACTTGGAATTGAGGTCAAGTTCGAAGCAACCAACATTTTTTCAGAAGAATTCAGGCAGCGAAAGTTTGATGTCATTCTCTGTACATTATTTCTTCATCACTTTACGGAAGAAGAATTGATCGGAATTTTTACTTCTCTTAAGCAGCAGGCAAAATTAGGTATAATCATCAACGATATTCATCGGCATCCCCTTGCATACTACTCAATCAAATTATTGACTTTTTTGTTTTCCCGGTCTTCCATGGTGAAATTTGATGCGCCCCTTTCAGTGTTACGAGCATTTAAGAAACTGGAGTTAGAATCTATGTTGGCCAAAGCGGAGATTAAAAACTATGAACTTAAATGGAAATGGGCTTTTCGGTGGCAGTTGGTTATCCCATCTCGGTAATGCTGATGCTCATTGATGAATCTTGGCACAATTTTTACTAATTTTCAACTTGAAAAAGGATTAAACATCTACTATGAAAACTCAACTTGCTTATCTGACAATCGCTTTGATTTTATCTTCATGTGCCAACAGCCCGTTTGGTAAAAAAGTAAGTGAGCCATTTTCCGGTTCAGCCTATGAATCCAACAATCGCTTCTTCCGCGCCAGTGGTAAAGGTGAGAGCTCTTCTGATAATATCGCTCGGGGCAAAGCAGATATTGAAGCAAAGACCTATTTAGCAGGACAGGTAAATACCACCATGAAGCAAGTTGCCGACAACTATCAAGGTCAAACCGAAAATGAGCGTGGTGCTGATGTAGCGGAGAAGTTTCAAAGTTTAGCACGCGAAGTAATGAGTACCGATTTAGCCGACCTGCGTAAAGTGGGTGAAAAAAAATACTACAATGAGAAGGAAAAAAAATACACGGTCTTTATCGCCTACGAAATAAAGAAGAATGCGATGTTTCGCTTCATGAAAAAACAGGCCAGAACGAATCAAAAGATTGATGAGCGTCAAATGGCTATCATTGACAAGATATTAGACGAGCAGATTAAACAATCAGAAGAAAATTGATTGGTTGATTTGTTAATTCGGTAATCAAATCAACGAATAAGCCATAAACGAATCAATTAGTATTATTCGCCATCCTCTCTGCGGTCTCAGCAATTTTTAACTGATTAATAAACTCTTCCACTTCACCATTCATTACGGCCGGCAAATTGTGTTGAGTATAACCAATACGGTGATCCGTAACCCGACTCTGAGGATAATTATAAGTTCTTATCTTTTCAGAACGATCGCCACTGCGCACCTGACTCTTGCGCGAAGCTCCTACCTCAGCTTGCTTTTTTTCCACTTCACGCTCATATAATTTTGCGCGCAACATCACCATGGCACGAGCCCTGTTTCCATGCTGAGACCGTTCTACCTGGCAGGTGATTACAATGCCCGAAGGCTTGTGTGTCATCTGTACTTTAGTCTCTACTTTGTTCACGTTTTGCCCGCCCGCTCCACCCGAACGCGAGGTGATTACTTCTATATCCGCAGGATTAATTTCGACATCTACCTCTTCGGCTTCCGGCAACACTACTACCGAGGCGGCAGACGTATGTACCCTTCCTTGTGTTTCTGTATCAGGTACACGCTGAACTCTATGCACGCCTGATTCATATTTAAAAATTCCGTAAGCACCTTCCCCTTCAATGCTGCTGATCACCTCTTTGTAGCCACCAGCAGTTCCTTCCGTTATATCCAACACTGACATTTTAAATCCTTTGCGCTCGCAGAAGCGTTGATACATACGCCAAATATCCCCGGCAAAAATTGCAGCCTCATCACCACCGGTTCCTGCGCGGATTTCCAAAATGCAGTTTTTATTGTCGTTAGGATCCTTCGGCATAAGCAATTCTTTGATCTCTGCCTCAAGGGCCTCCTTCTTAGGCTCAAGCTCTTCAATTTCCGCTTTAGCCAGTTCGCGCATCTCCGGGTCCTTTTCCTTCATCAATAAATCTTTGGCATGTTGCACCCCTTCAATGGCAGATTGATAGGCATCGTACTTTTGAACTACTTTTTCTAAGTCACGATATTCTTTGCTCAGTTGACCAAATTTCTTTTGGTCCTTAAGTGTATCTGACTGTACCAGCAAGAGCCCCACTTCCTCAAACCGGTTCTTTATATCTATTAGCTTATCGATCATACAATTAAAACAAGGGCGCAAAGTTAGCAAAAACAAAATGTGTTGGGCGGCCGGGCGGGCTATTCGTTCCTACTCCTCGCCCCGCCCGCTTGCAGCCGCTGCTGCGGGGTATCCACTGCTATCCCTGCCGCAAATGCGTTAACTTAGCACCATGAAGTACCATATTATTCCCGTTCTCCTGCTGATAATTTCCTGCAATGGCAGGCTCACCGATGAGCAAAAGAAAAAAATCCGCAATGAAATGGAAGAGGGACAGATAAAAAGAATTTCCGAAGCCGAGATTACGGAAGCAGCTTTTAATTATGGGCGTGCTATTTCCAACGTTGTGGAGAGCCGTGATCAAAATTTAGAAAACAAAGCATTGATCGATTCACTTGAAAATGTTTATGGGGTTCAAATTCTTTCCATGCAAACAGGCGATTCTGAACTTCGCGAAATAGAGAGGAAGGTAATTGAAGCATATACTTCCGGAGGCGATGTAGGTGCTCTCAGTGATAACGTTCAAAAACAAGGGAGAGATTCAATCCTCTACACAAAGCCATTAATGCGCACACTTGCGGATGGATCAACGGAGTTCACCAAAGCACTCGGCATCCGTATGCCCAAACGACAAGTGGTGATGTCAATAAAAAAATAGTTTAGTTCTTTTTTTGCTGAAGCCAATGCTAATAGTTTGGAGTTCGAGGCTTACTCCAACTCTACAATAATCTCTATTTCAACAGCCATATTCATAGGTAAAGCGTACATGCCTACCGCTGAGCGCGCATGTTTCCCCTTTTCACCAAAAACGGCTACCATCAAATCAGAAAAACCATTGATTACTTTGGGCTGATCGCCAAAAGTTTCAGTACAATTAACCATCCCCAATACTTTGACAATACGCTTAACTTTGTTAAGATCGCCTAATTCATTTTTTAACGTAGAAAGAATGGAAACTCCTGTTTGCCTGGCCGCTTCATAGCCTTGTTCAATAGTCAAATCCTTCCCTACTTTACCAAGGATGTTGCTTCCATCAGCTTTTGTTGGGCCATGACCAGCAAGGTAAAGCAAATTGCCTGTACGTACGGCCTTTACATAATTAGCGATTGGTTTTCCCGGAGTATAAAGTTCAACTCCCAGTTCTTTTAATTTTTTGTCAAAGTCTGTTTTTTGAGCAGACAAGAATGAACAGACAAAGAGAGAAAGCGTAAGCACAATAAACTTTTTCATATTCTAAAATTGTTAAAGTTGCTTTGCACGACTACTTCACCAACCCCTTATTCTTCAAAATACTCGCGACAAATTTCCGCTCGTTGTCAGAGTTAAATATTTTGAATGGAATATGGATGAGCTGCGCCTTGTTTACAAATAGCAAAAAATGATCTTTTCCCACCTTGGCACTTTTTATTTGATCCCACTTCATAGGCATACCTTCACGCGGGTTGATCTTCATTACAATCTGTTGGCTGGTGATCTCGTACGAAAAACGTTCGAATAGCATTTTGCCCTGCTCCAATTGAGTGACACCATAGAACTGAATCCACCAAAACAGCAAATACAAACCAGCGCTCACAAAAGCTCCAATAAACCACCAAATACTAGGAGCCAAAAAGTAGCAAAGGCAAATCGCCACCACAATCAAACTAACCCACCATTGCTGTAGGAGAATATTTTTCAGCGCCATGCGTATGTATTCTTTTTTATCTAAACGGTAATTGCGGGTCTTAACGATCATAAACTAATTTAAAAGGAGGGCAAAAATAGTCGGCTTTTGACAGGAAACGGAACAATGACCAATAAAAAATCTTTTAAAGCAGTTGAAACTACAAAGGCGCGGTTTTCAAACTCAAATCCAAACTTTTGACAGAATGGGTCAACGCCCCTACCGAAATAAAGTCTACCCCACATTCCGCTACCGGCCGCAAGGTTGTTTCGGTAATGCCCCCGCTGGCTTCGGTTTTATACTTTCCGTCAATTAGCACCACAGCTTTTTTTATATCAGCCAGGTTCATGTTGTCTAGCATGATGATGTCAACACCACCTGTCAAAAGCACTTCTTCCACTTCTCTTAGGGTGCGGGTTTCGATTTCGATTTTTAGAGACCTGTTTTTATCAGCTAAATATTGCCTCGTTCGTTCGATAGCATTTTTAATCCCGCCCGCCATATCAACGTGGTTATCTTTGAGCATGATCATGTCATATAGCGCAAATCGGTGGTTGTGTCCACCACCAATGGTCACCGCCCACTTTTCCATCAGCCGAAAGTTGGGCGTAGTTTTGCGCGTGTCTAAGAGTTGGGTCTTCGTTCCTTCTATGAGTTTGCAAAGTTGGCGAGTATAGGATGCTATACCGCTCATTCGCTGCATGCAATTCAGTACCAATCGCTCGGCCGATAATATGGATTGGGCTAACCCGGATACTTCAAAAGCAATCTCGCCTTTCGAAATTGGATCCCCCTCTTTTTTAAAAAATAGTACTTTAAGTTGAGGATCAACCTCACGAAAAATTTTCTCGGCTACCTCTAATCCGGCAATAATGCCATGATCCTTTATCAGCAACTTGCCCTTGCCTTGTGAAGAAGACGGAACGGCTGCTAGCGATGAATGATCTCCCTCGCCAATGTCTTCAGCCAGTGCTGAACGAATAAATAAATGAATTGCTTCTTCGCTAAGGTAAGCGGGGCGCGTCATTCTTTGATGAAGCTGATCTCGTGCACAAAATACTGTTTGTCCGATTCCTTTACGCGCATCAATACGCTGTAACTATCGCTGCCACTTTGGTATTTGCCAATCGCGAACTTGAGCCCACTTGGGGATGAACCCGTATGTACTATATTGAAGTCGGTGGCGGGGTGTTTCTTAAAAAAATCACGCAGCACAAATTCAGCTTGCGCTTTGCTGTACGTATTCACTTCGCCCTCTAGGTTAATATCAACCGATTGATTGAAATATTTGACTGCATCTTTGCCGTTGTTGGCCTTAATGGCCTCCTTCAAAGAGCTGAAAATCTCTGCCTGCGCAAAGACTCCCGTTGCGGAAACCGTCAAAAAACCCACCAAAGCCCATTTCATCGTCTTCATAATCGATAGATCAGTCCAAAAGTATGCCATTATTGCGTCAAGCGAAAAATTTATAAAACTAAAATACATCTAACAATCTATTATTCCGGTGTACATAGACTGATTCCCAAAAAGGAATTTTGGACAACTTAGCATTTCTATGTGCCTAGTTATTGTGAAAATAAATATAAAAATGGGTTTACACCGGCTTGCAAATCGTTTTTCACAAACGCGCAATGGACAATTACTGGTGCAATGAAACTAGCATAATAGTTATATTTGTAGATTATTTTAACGAGCCAATTCCATGAGCAAAAAAGTACTATTGATGATTTTAGATGGTTGGGGCATTGCCAATAACCCCAAGGTTTCAGCAATTGATAATGCCCAAACTCCTTACATTAACTCTTTATACAAAAAATACCCGCATAGCAAACTCGAAGCTTCTGGTTTGGCCGTTGGCTTACCTGCCGGACAAATGGGTAACTCTGAAGTCGGACATATGAATATTGGCGCAGGCCGCGTGGTCTATCAAGATTTAGTCCGAATCAATAAAGCAGTAGAGGAAAAAGAACTCGACCAGAACCAAACATTGTTGAATGCTCTTACCTATGCCAAATCAAATGGTAAATCGGTGCATTTGATTGGCCTTGTGTCAGATGGTGGAGTGCACTCTCACATCGAACACTTGAAAGGACTATGTACCATCGCTCATAATCACCAAATAGAAAATCTTTTTATCCATGCCTTTACTGATGGGCGTGATACCGATCCTAAGGGAGGTTTAAATTATTTGACAGATCTACAAAACCATCTTGCTAAAACCACCGGCCGATTGGCCAGCATTGTGGGGCGTTATTTTGCCATGGATCGCGACAAAAGATGGGAGCGCGTAAAACTTGCCTACGATTTATTAGTACATGGCACAGGAGAAAAATCAACTGATCTTTTAGCCTCACTCAAAAAATCCTATGAAGCAGGGCTGACAGATGAATTTATCAAGCCCCTTGTGGCAGTAGATGCGCAAAACAATCCTATCGCAATCATCAAAGAAGGCGATGTAGTTCTTTGCTTTAATTATCGTACCGACCGCGGGCGGGAGATTACAATGGCGCTCACCCAACAGGATTATCCTGAACAAAGGATGGAAAAGTTGAAGCTGTACTATGTTACTCTCACCAACTACGATGATTCGTTCAAGGATGTGAAGGTAATCTTCGATAAAGATAACCTGGCTAATACACTGGGTGAGATTGTATCTAAAGCGGGGAAGAAACAAATTCGCATAGCGGAAACCGAAAAATATCCGCACGTTACTTTTTTCTTTTCGGGTGGGCGTGAGGAGGCCTTTGAAGGCGAGTCACGCATCATGTGCCCTTCTCCCAAGGTGGCTACCTATGACTTAAAACCTGAGATGAGTGCGAACGATCTTAAAGACAAAATAATCCCTGAATTAGAAAAAAGGGAAGCGGATTTTATTTGTTTAAATTTCGCCAACCCTGACATGGTAGGACATACCGGAGTTTTTGCAGCAGGGGTCAAAGCCTGCGAGACAGTTGACAAATGCAACGAAGCCGTTACCGAAGTAGCAAGAAAAAATGGCTATACCGTCATCATCATTGCAGACCACGGCAACGCGGATGTTATGATCAACGAAGATGGAAGTCCTAACACCGCGCATACTACTAATTTGGTTCCTTGCATTTTAGTGGACGATTCCAATACCTACAAAAAAATTAATGATGGAAAGTTGGGTGATTTAGCTCCGACTATTCTTACACTGATGGGCGTGGCAATTCCAAAAGAAATGACGGGCAGGGTTCTGATAGAAAAATAATGAGACACAGCAATGCTACCTTAGGTATCAGACTACTCTTACTAATAATCATTGCATCCTGCCTAGTGGGTTGCCAACAAGTCGATCGAAAATATGATAAGGCTTACTTTGACTTTGATAGCCTGGTAAACATTCAAGTGAAGAAGATTTCATTAACCGGAGATTCAATCCATAAAGCAGCCAGCATGGATGGGAAGGCAGATGAATCAATTTTTCTCGCGGACAGCTCAGCCTTAGCTCACGAGTTAGATGTGTTTCGACAATTGGATGTGATCAACAAGCCATTGTACAAAGAGGCCTATAAAATCAGTAGTGAAAAAGATGCAAAGAGTAATCTTACTGTGCGCATCTATACCTCTTCTATTAAATCGCCCGTTTCTTTTGTTCGGTTTTATTATCAAAATGATTTTAGGAGGCTAAAAAAAATAGAATCAAGCTACAAAGAGCAGAACTCACTTTATTTTACACAACGTCAGCTAACGTTAGAATTTGATGACACTTCTGGCAAGCCCTTGCTCGTGAATTATTCTATATCGGGGTCTCAAAAAATGATTTTGAATGACTCAGTGAAGTTTTTAGTACAAGGGAAAATAGGGTTTTAATTCATGGCAAAGAGAACGGTATTAGAAGAGGGGGAAAAGCGCAAGCTCAACAAAGAAGGGTTTAGAAAACTGAGTGGAATATTCAGATTTGTTCTCCCGTATCGCTGGACTTTTATTTTTGGTTTGATTGCGTTGGCACTTTCTAGCGGCACACTTCTTTCCTTTCCCTATTTTGCAGGAAAATTATTGGATGTGGCCCAAGGCAAACAGGGGTTTCTGTTCAATACCATTAATCAAATTGGGTCGGCTTTGATTGGGATCCTTGTCATTCAAAGTGTGTTCTCTTTTATTCGAGTTTATACCTTCGCCATAGTAAGCGAAAAAACATTAGCAGCTTTACGGCAGGCTGTATATTCAAAAATAATTTGGTTGCCTCTTTCATTTTTTGATAGCCGCAGGATAGGTGAACTAATGAGCCGCATTACTTCTGATGTAGGCACCCTGCAAGACACCTTCACTTTCACGTTGGCAGAATTACTTCGACAACTTTTGATCTTGCTCATTGGCATTCCTTTGATTTTTATCCTAACGCCCAAGTTGACTATTTTTATGTTGCTCACTTTTCCTGTGTTGGTGGTAGCAGCATTATTCTTTGGAAAGTTCATTCGTAAGTTGTCCAAGAAAACACAAGACCAATTGGCCAATGCCAATGTTATTGTGGAGGAGACACTTCAGTCTGTTGCGGTTGTAAAATCATTCACCAACGAATGGTTTGAAATAGCCCGTTACAAAAAATCCTTAAACGAGGTAGTTGATACTGCCATTCACGCTTCTAAGTATCGTGGCCTTTTTATTTCGTTTACTATTTTGGCATTGTTTGGTGGCATTGTGGCAGTGAGTTGGTATGGTGCTTACTTGCTACAAAATGGGCAAGCCACAGTGGGCGAGTTGTTTTCATTTATTCTTTATACATCATTTATCGGTGGATCTATTGCCGGGCTTGGTGATATCTATAGCCAACTGCAGCGCTCTATCGGTGCTTCAGAGCGAATTCTGGAAATCCTGGAAACAGAAGACGAGCAAAGTAATAGTGGCGAGCCTCTTAAGCTTTTTGGCAAAGTTGAATTCAAAAATGTTTCATTTGTTTATCCTACGCGCGCAAATTTTCAGGTTCTAAAATCTATCTCACTGACTATTGAACCAGGCGAGAAAATCGCCTTAGTAGGCGCGAGTGGTTCTGGCAAATCAACAATCACGAGCTTGTTAATGAGGTTGTATTCGATTCGCGAAGGGGCAATATTAGTTGACGATAAAAACAGTAGAGACTATAATCTTACGGGCTTCCGAAGTAACATTGGCATTGTACCGCAAGAAGTGATTTTATTTGGAGGCAGCATCCTAGAAAATATTTTGTACGGAAAGCCAAAAGCAACTGAGGAGGAAGTAGTTGAAGCAGCTCGGAAAGCTAATGCTTGGGAGTTCATTGATCGATTCCCTGAAAAGTTGAATACATTAGTTGGAGATAGAGGTGTAAAGCTTTCGGGGGGGCAACGTCAACGAATTGCAATCGCTCGGGCGATATTAAAAGATCCATCGATCTTGATTTTAGATGAGGCCACAAGTTCGCTTGATGCGGAATCAGAAAGTTTGGTGCAAGAAGCTCTTGAGAAACTAATGGAGAACAGGACTACTATTGTAATTGCACATCGCTTGAGCACGATCAGAAAGGTAGATCGCATTTTGGTGATTAAAGATGGCCAGATCGCAGAATCAGGCTCACATCGCGAACTTACCATGAAGGCCGAAGGGATTTATAACAATTTGTTGAAACTACAGCTAGCAACTACCTAGTGCTTGCGCTTGTAGTTTGAAAAAATACTTGATTTAGTGAGGTAATTAGGTTTCCTTTTTCTTAATTGACCAATGAATTACATGTGTAGGTTAATGTTTAAAATATATTCGTAGATTTGAAAATTCTTTAAATAAGAAACATGTGTCTTCCAATGTTCTGCCCATCTTTTTTAACGCCTAACCTGTAATATTGGTGATGTTTGCTTTTTCCTTGTTTGGGATACAAATCAGTTCGCAGACCCTTCTTTACGGAGTTTTTGCACTTGTCATAGGCACATTTTTGCTGGTAGACTTGGGTTTTTTCAATAAGAGTTCCCATAAAATCACCACTAAATCTGCACTTAACCAGTCTATTTTCTGGGTCATTGTCAGTGCTATTTTTGGCTACGTAATTTACTTAGATGGCCCCTACTCAATTGAAGTTGACGGGGTAACGAAATCCATTTCGGGAGTAACTGCCATGGTGGAGTATTTCACTGCCTATCTTACAGAATACGCTTTATCCGTAGATAATATTTTTGTGATTCTCCTGATCCTTAAATATTTTCAGGTAAAAGAAGAATACTATCACAATATATTGTTTTCGGGAATTTTTGGAGCCGTCATTTTCAGAGGTATATTTATTTTTGTGGGAGCTTTGCTGATAGGTAAGTTTCATTCGATTCTTTATATCTTTGGAGTGTTTCTGTTGTACTCAGGCATCAAAATTTACTTTGAGGACAGCGATGAGAAAATAGATCCGGAAAAAAACCCCGTCCTAAAGCTTTGCCGCAAATATCTTCCTGTCACGGACAGTGATATGGGAGGGAGATTTTTAGTACGCCAAGGTGGTAAGTTGATGTTTACTCCACTATTTCTGGTTATCATTTTAATTGAAACTACCGACTTAATTTTTGCTGTTGACTCTATTCCGGCAGCTTTTGCCATTACACAGAGTGAATTCCTGATTTACACCTCCAATATTTTTGCCGTGATGGGATTACGTGCCATGTTTTTTTTATTGTCGGGAATTATTGACAAGTTTTACCTCTTACAAAAGGGGCTTTCAATTATTCTTTTCTTTATTGGAGCGAAAATGTTATTGGAAATTGTTCATTATGAATTATCTCCTGTGCTTTCTTTTGCGGTGATTATTGTTACCCTAACGCTTTCAATTGTTTTCTCTGTTCTTGTTCCAAGAAAGAATGGCGAAGAGTCAGGAGAGCTCTCAGATAAGGCCGATTAGTGAGTGATGCTAAGGAAGCCTTAGCCTGTTTGACTTCTTGTGTTGAATAAGTTGATTTATAATTTTGGCAATGTTGCTCTTCTGAATAGCGAAGCTTAAAACCCATCATCTTCTTTCTTCTCTTCTTTTTTCTTGTCTTTCTTTTTGGCTGAAGAAGTGCCGCTTGTTAAATCATAAGGGGCTTCAATACCATAGTAGGAAAGGCGGAAGCGATTGACAAATGAAAGGGTTTCTTCATCGCTACCCGGGATGAATACTAACTCCCCTACCTTGGCCTTACTTGCATTTGTCTTTTTAGAGATAAGATCATTGAAGACAGGGTTGGAAGAATGCACCATCAAGCGGTTATCTTCAAACCCAAAATAGTACCATGCCTCGGGTGAGGCTTTAAAAAACACATGGAATACAGGCGCACCATCTTCATTTTTTCGAATCTCCATAAACCCTTCAAACGCTCCATTAATATCGTTGCGACCCATGTTGCTGATTCCCAATTGGCCTTCACTAAAAAACGCTTTGTGATCTTGAGACCATTTTAAATTCACATTAGAGAATACAATGGGCTGGATTAACCCTTGCACAGTCCCAAGCGAAACATACCCCTGTTGTGAACGGGTCTCGTAATCTTTCGTAACGCGTTCGCCAGCTAAGTTGGCAATTTTATAAAGCAATTCAGTCTGGTCTCCCAATCCATCGGCAGCACCTTCGTTTTTAATCACTTCTTCTAAATTCAACGCCATCAATTGGTAAGCAGTTGATGGAATATTCATGTCCGCCATTATAAACGAGTTCATTTTGATGTCATTGGTTTCTAAGTTACCAGAACCAATGGCGGAGGCGGTGAGTTTGAAACTTTTTGTTTCTTTGAAGAATGTGACTGGCCCCTCAAAACGTACTTCTTGCTTTTCTTCATTGTAGGCAAATACCTTACCTGAAAGTTTTTCTCCGGCTGCTTTCTGCCGATCTTCTATTTTAAACTGGCCGCTTTCTTTATCGAAGAATAAAGAACCACTGGGCAAAAAGAAATCATCGTCACCTTCATCTTTTTTGTCGAATACAAATGTGATGTACAAACTATTGTCCTGCCCAAAGTGTAAGCCTGCCATCGCTCTGCGCCCTTCCTCAGTAGTGGATTTGTCGAAGTCTAAATAGATTTCTTTTTCATCACCACTTTGGTTGTAGGCAAGCCATTTATCGTAATTTTTAATCTTCTTCAAATCCATTTTAACAAAACCTTTCAATTGTAAAGCCGGGCGAGTAGCATACATCGTCATGTCACCTTTGTAAAAAATTCGGGGAGCCACTAAGATATGTTCGGTGTCAGCAACCGCTCCGGTGCCAACGGTTTGTTGAGCGGCAATGCCCCTGTGTTTTTTGCTTCTAGTCTCTTCAGTAATGGGTTCAAGGTGAAAGTCGGTCATTTTAATTTTGAACGTATCACTAGAAGCATTCACATATTGATAGGTAGCATACCCGGAAAATTCCTTTCGTGAGATAATATCTACCACTCCATTAGTTAAGCGGTGATAACCATTCAGGGTATCAAGTACTATGGTTGTGTTTTTTAGTTGACCGATTTTAGCATTCTCTAAAATCAAAACCTCATTATTTTCAGGCGTAATTTTCGCGTCAGCTACTATAATAAAAGGGATGCCACTTACTTTCAGTTCTTGCTTTTGAATATCATATTCTGCTTTCTCAGCATTGAAGCTCAGGGAATCTAACTCTTTGCGGGTGCTGTAGAAATAAGAATTTTCTAGGGGTACATCAACGGCTTTAGTCATCACAATCTTTTGAGTGGTCAAATCCCATCTCGCCTCAGGTATAGAGGTCTTAAATTGCGCATACGGAAATTCAATCGCAGCGGTTCCTTCTATCTCTGGACTTACGGTAGCAAAGTTTTTATCCAAATTGAATTTTAAACGAACATCATTTCCTGCTAATGCAGGCTTATCAGGGTTGCCTGTTTTCACTTCAAAGCGTGCATGGCGCGCCCCAAAATCTTTTGAGAAGAAGCTCAGTTCGCGAGAAGAAACTTCTGACCCACGTGTGCTTAGTTTACCGCTTCCTGCGACTCCGGTTTTAGAAACTGTTACAATGCCATTGAGCGTAGCCGTGCTATTATAAAGGGCAAATGGTTCTTTCATGTTCTTCAGCTTGAATTTATCTTGCTTGGGGAACCATTTCATTTGATAATCTGTAAATTTTACCTGCGGAAAGGCGACTTTTCCTATTTGCATTTCCTTAATTAGCCCTTCATTTCCTCTGGATAACACCGAATCTGGATAGAAAACAAATTCTTTCGAGGCCACCTCGGCTGCGAGGTATTCAATTTTTCCGCTGGCGCGAATACCAGCGTTGTCCAGATTCATGTTGCCAAATAATTTTCCTTCGCCTTGATATAAATGATAGCCGGACTTAGGCACAATGTGTGTAAACCCGAGTGACTTATCAGGCATGGTATGCAGTTTCTCTTTGAAGGTGGGGAACATACCACTGGAAATGAATGTCCCATCAAAATTAATGGAGCCCGGATCTGCATCATTTAAACTATCCAGTTTGAATGGTGGCACTACAAAAAAGACAGAGCGGTCGTATGCCCCATCCAACACCTCTTGCCTGTCAAAATAAATAACACCACCTGAAGTGGCATCTAGCCTTGGATAGTTGGACACTTTTATTCTCCCCGATTTATTATCAGGCCGGTTGATAAATAAAGTACCGGAAGTCTTATTAGTAGAAGCTTGTAGCCCGCCTGCTGCAGCGGCTGTAGAGTCGGCTCCTACCATTGAATTATTTACACGCCTACGGGTACCATCCTTCTCAGTTATATAAAAACGGATAGAGTCAATGTGATTGAGACTAATAAAGAAGCTATCGTATTTTAAGGTAAAATTCTTTCCGGTGATCTCGAAATTTCCCGCGTTGATTGTACCGTTAAATTTTATATCACGGTTTTGTAAAAAAGTGATGACGCTACTGTCAGGTTTGATGATAACATTAAGAGAATCGCTCACATTAAATTCTTCTACTCCGTGAACGCGCATGGTTCTTTTACTAAGGCTGATAGTGGCGTTAGCCACAGTATCGGTCAGTGAGTGAACTTTCATGTTGTCATAATCTACCTCTCCTTTTACAGCACTTACCAAGTGCATGGCCTTGTTTTTCACATGGATTTTACCTGAGCGGGCATCATAAAAGATCATTCCCTTTTGCGATAGAAAATCGGCCACCATTTTCACCTGCGCCAAATTTCTTTTGGCATCAACTAAATCAAATACAAGAAAGTCTTGTGAATTAATCTTTTGGGCATAGTTAACTACCAAGGCTAACGGGTGAAAATTAAACCCCTGCCCATTGAGTTGCTCATAGTCTTCAGGATGAAAGAAATCATTTGACTCAATTACCATTGGAGCTACACTGCCACCTCCATCTACCGATAAGGTAAGGCTGTCAGATTTTAAATTCCACTGCAAAACATCG
>JAYVPS010000153.1:0-6107 GCA_043757225.1 Cytophagales bacterium
TCCCTGCTGCCTGCGAATGAACCCTTCTATTATGGCTGGTGGGAATCTTAAAATATCCACCGGACATAGTCAATCAAAATTTGGAATACCCGTAGAGCAAATTGATCAAGTTAAAGAATTAGTCGATCGCTATAAAATTGTGATTAACGGCTTGCATATTCATACCGGTTCGGAAATCAAAGACATAGATGTGTTCATGAAAATGGCTGATATACTATTTGATCTGGCCATTAACCTACCGGATATTAAATTCCTCGATTTTGGCGGGGGCTTCAAGGTGCCATATAAAGAGAATGATGCTGTTACTGATATTAATGCACTAGGTGTAGTAATGAATAAGGGGTTCAAAGAGTTTAATCAAAAGCACAACAGAAAGTTGGAGATGTGGATCGAGCCGGGGAAATTCATTGTCAGTGAGGCTGGCTACCTCTTTACTGAAGTGAATATTGTAAAGAAGAACCCAACCATAACTTTTTTAGGTGTAGACACTGGCCTCAACCACCTGATCCGACCGATGATGTACGATTCTTATCATGAGATCATCAACACGTCCAATCCATCTGGAGCGGAGAAAATTTACAATGTAGTTGGGAATATCTGCGAGACGGATACTTTTGGCTCGGATCGAAAAATCAATGAAGTACGTGAAGGTGATTTACTCGTTATGAAAAACGCAGGCGCCTATGGTTATTCCATGGCCTCTAATTATAATTCCCGTTTTCGCCCTGCAGAAGTATTGATATTCAATGGTAGAGCACACCTTATTCGCAAACGCGATACCTTAGATGACATTTTGCGTAATCAGGTGCCCATCGACTTGTGATCAAAAACTCCATCTATGATCTGGTTGTTGTTGGCGGTGGTGCAGCCGGCTTTTTTGGCGCTATCAATGTAGCTCAGCAAAATTCTAAGCACTCGATTTGTATTCTTGAGAAATCAACCAAACTGTTATCTAAAGTCAAAATTTCGGGCGGTGGTCGCTGCAATGTTACCCATCATTGCTTTGAACCAACACCACTTTCGCAGCACTATCCACGGGGACAGAGGGAATTAAAAAAAATATTTCGCTTGTTTAATGCGAATGATACTGTAAAATGGTTCGAGCAGCTTGGTGTTCATTTGAAGACAGAAGCTGATGGAAGGATGTTCCCCACTTCAGATAATTCACAGACTATCATTGATTGTTTTTTACAAGAAGCAGAAAAGCATAACATTCAAATTTTTCTAAACTCGGGGATTGAAAAACTCGAGAAAGTCAATGATCTTTTTTTGGTTCACACTAGGGATCAAATTTTTAAAGCTAAGAAAGTCTTGGTGGCAATGGGCGGTCATCCACAATCCTCCTCCTACAACTGGGTCAAGACCACTGGGCATTCTGTTAGCCAACTGATACCATCCCTATTTACTTTCAATGATTCAGAAAAAAAATTTAGAGACCTGATGGGCGTATCTGTGCCCGATGCTGAAGTAAAAATTGCGGGCACCAAATTTTTGGAACGTGGCCCTTTGTTGATCACGCATTGGGGATTGAGCGGCCCTGCTGTTATTAAATTATCCGCTTGGGCAGCTACCTACCTTTATGAGAAACATTATTCATTTACTGCATTAATCAACTGGACGGGCTCGTTTGGCGAAGACAACCTCCGGGAACTCCTACAAGATCACAAAGCCAACCGAGGCAAGCAAAAGATAATTTCTAATCCCTTATTCAATCTCCCCGTGCGATTGTGGGAACGTTTGATTGAGTTGACTGAAATCAGTTCTACGAAAATTTGGGCAGAAGCCTCCAACAAAGAAATCAACAAACTCATTGAGCTTTTGATTCGTTGTCCATTTATTATAAAAGGCAAAACCACTTTTAAAGAAGAATTTGTTACAAGTGGAGGCATAGACTTAAATGAAATAAACCAGGAAACTATGGAGAGCAAGAAAATCCAAGGACTGTATTTTGCAGGCGAAGTTCTAAACATCGATGGAGAAACGGGAGGCTTTAATTTTCAGGCCGCCTGGACAACGGCATATGTCGCAGCAAAGGCAATTTGTGGCTAACTAATATTTGAGATCCGAACTGTAAAGGTGCCTTTGCATCCTCTGATCTACGCAAATTTTTCCTCGCAATTAGCTGATCGCCTCGACAGAAGTTCGCCATCCTTAACATTCAACAGCAAATACTTTTACCTTGCTGCACTCATATGTTGAATTAAAAAGCATTTAAAAAAAATGTTTCTATTAAGGGCATCTCTAAAAACCTTCGAAGTCGTCTCGACCGAAGCAATCCCCTTTTGGACTCCGAACGGGGGATTGCTTCGCTCTGCTCGCAATGACGGTTAGGTTTTTAGAGATGCCCTTAATTCATTAACAATTCTCGAGCTTACAATTTCACAGTCTGATGTTGTTGAGATGATTTCTGTGGTCATTTTGTAAAATTCCCTTTTAAAAATCCCTTTTATCTGTTAAGTATAAAAGCAAAAGTTACAAGGGATATATTTCAACCTATTAGATTGATTATATAGCGAATTGCCGTTTGCCTCTATTCCTTCATTTAATCATCGGCATGTACTTTTCACGATTTTCGATAATTACCCAAAGGTTTATTGCCAGTAATACTATTGCTATTGGCAGCCCTGATGGCGCGTTTATTATGTGAGTTAAAAGTATTCCTATCATAATCGGAAAAATAATTATTGCGCCAAGCGCTCGGTATTTATTAGTGATGAAAAGCACGCCACCAACAATTTCGGCAACTGCAATAAGTGGCATCAGCCAGCTTATTTCCATAAACGCTCCCATTACTTTCATCATGCTTTCTGGCAAATCTTTAGGCATTGGTATGTAATTAAAGAATTTATTGAGTCCCGCGTTAATAAACACCAGTCCAAAAAGCAGGCTTACGGCAAACAGAATTTTCTTTTTCATAGGTTTTATTTTTTTTCGATACAGTTCAACATAATTCGATACAGTTCAACATAAGTTATGCAATTATTCGGTTGCGAAAATTTATTTTGAATTATTTTTTGTCGAGGTTGAGAAAGGTTGTCTGTGTTTCGAGACGGCATGGATAAAAGTAAAAAAGTGTAGAAAAAACCACTTTTCTACACTTTTTTTGGTGGTGACGGAGGGAATTGAACCCCCGACACAAGGATTTTCAGTCCTTTGCTCTACCAACTGAGCTACGTCACCTTTAAAAACCCACCCATTTGAATAGCAGGGCGACAAAAGTAATGGAATTATCTCAAATTGAAAACGCTTCGATTTTTTAATTTTAGCAAACATCTAGCGTTGACTGTTCCACCTTCATTACAATGAGTAAGCCAAAACATTGCGGTTTTCTTATTTGGCAACAAGCCGACTTCTAAATTTAGTCAGGCTGGTTTCGCAGACTCCATATTTGATTCGGTATGGAGACAACACTGGACTTTTCGGTTCGGACCCCATGGAGGTTTTGAGTGTTCCTGTAAAATTATTGGCACAATGAATTTGAATTCCTAAGTTTGAAGTATGGCAATGGCGCAACAGATACTCTTCATCATTACTCTTGGCATAGCGGGGTTCTTCATTCGTAAGCGTGTTAAGAGAATTCGCGAAAATATTCAGCTTGGCAAAAAGAACCCAATCATTGATCGGCAACCCGATCGATTAAAAAATATGTTGCTCATGGCTTTCGGCCAACGCAAAATGTTTGTGCGATTAGTACCTGCCACTTTGCATTTTTTTATCTACATCGGGTTTCTGGTGATCAATCTTGAAGTGTTAGAGTTTGTCATCGATGGCGTTTTTGGTACCCACAGGATCTTCGCTCCCTATCTTGGCGGTTTTTATAATGTGCTGATGAACATCTTTGAGTTTTTGGCACTCTTGGTCTTTGTCGCTTGTGTGGCCTTCCTTGTCCGCAGAAATATCATGAAAATAGCTCGTTTCAGATCTGCTGAAATGACCAAGTGGCCTACTCTGGATGCAACCTTAATCTTATCAATAGAAATCGTTTTGATGATCGCCATCTTTACCATGAATGCCAGCGATCAGGTCTTACAAACACGCGATCATCATTATACCTCAACAGGTATGCTATTCTTAAGCTCTAACCTTACTGCAATTTTTCAAGACCTAAATACCTCCACACTAATTTTAATTGAGCGCTTTGCATGGTGGTTCCACATCATTGGCATTTTAGGTTTTACCATATATGTTACTTACTCCAAGCACCTGCATATTTTCCTAGCGTTCCCAACTACATACTATGCCAAGCTGGACGCGAAAGGTCATATCAATAATATGCCTGTTGTAACAACCGAGGTCAAGTCAATCCTCGGACTTACTACAGGCACACCCACGGTACCTGCAGAGCCGGGAAGGTTTGGGGCAAAAGACATAAACGATTTAAGTTGGAATAATTTATTAGCCGCCTATAGTTGCACCGAATGTGGCCGTTGCACTTCTGAGTGTCCGGCAAATCTGACGGGAAAGAAGCTATCTCCTCGCAAAATTATGATGGATACCCGCGACCGCATGGAAGAGGTGGGCAAAAGTCTAGAGAATGGTGGAGCAGGATTGGCCGATGGGAAATTTCTGTTGGGCGATTACATCACCAAAGAGGAGATCAATGCGTGTACCAGTTGCAATGCCTGTGTACAAGCTTGTCCTATTATGATTAACCCACTGGAGATAATTTTAGAAATGAGGAGATACGTGGCCATGGAGGAAAGCGGTTCACCTGCGCAATGGAATTCCATGTTTCAAAATATCGAGACCAGCTTTGCACCATGGAAATTTTCGCCAAGTGATCGTTTCAACTGGGCAAAAGATGCCGATTAATATCCAAACAATTACTAACAAACAATTAGCAACTAATGAACGTACCAACTTTAGCAGAACTTACGGCCAAAGGCGAAGCCCCCGAAGTTGTATTTTGGGTAGGCTGTGCAGGCTCGTTTGATGAACGTGCCAAGCGCGTGACCAAGGCCTTTGTAAAAATCCTAAATGCTGTGGGTGCAAAGTTTGCTGTGTTGGGTTCTGAAGAAAGTTGTACGGGTGACCCTGCCCGAAGGGCTGGCAATGAATTTCTCTTTCAAATGCAAGCCATGAGCAACATACAAGTTTTAAATGGCTACAACGTAAAAAAAATTGTTACCGCTTGTCCGCATTGCTTTAATACAATCAAAAATGAATACCCCGAGTTGGGCGGTAGCTACGAAGTAATTCATCACTCTTCCTTTCTACAACAGCTTATCAACGAAGGAAAAATAAAATTGTCAGAAGGAGGCTCATTCAAAGGAAAAAAAATCACCTACCACGACTCGTGCTACCTGGGACGCGCCAATAATATTTACGAAGCCCCGCGCGAAGTATTGCAAGCTTTAGATGCTGACTTGGTAGAGATGAAACGCTGTCGCACAACAGGGCTTTGTTGCGGAGCTGGTGGCGCACAAATGTTTAAAGAACCAGAAAAAGGAAAACAAGACATCAATGTTGCACGCACCGAAGAGGCGCTCTCGACAGGAGCCACAACCATAGCAGTAGCCTGCCCCTTTTGCATGACCATGATGACCGATGGTGTGAAGGGCAAGGACAAAGAAACTACCGTGCAGGTAAAAGATTTGGCTGAGTTGATTGCTGAGTCGATGTAGTACGTGAGAGAAAAAAGCCTATTCCTAAATAGGATTTATAACAAAATTGACACGGTTACTTTCTTGGCACAACCCTCCAATGATTTTTACAACAATGCCAATTGAGCGCTGCCTACCTCTGCATCTGCGGGCACCAGATATTGACGGTTGGTTTTTAGCTCCTGACAAAGCACCCTTGTTCGCTTGGTGATTCCTTTTTTGAACCATCGTTTATGTAAACTGAACGTGCTTCCAACAGGCAACTCAGAAAGAAGAGTAGCTTTCGCATTCTTTTCATCATAGCTGCGGAAGAGGGCCGTTAATTTCGAATCAGAAAAGCTGGAGGCTTTGGGGTTTGTCATGTGTTTGCTCAACCCGATGAAAAGTGGCAGTGGGTAAATAGAATTATTCAACACAGGCTCCATTACTCTTTGAAATGCTTTTTTCCACTCAACACCGTGTGCTGCGGCCTTGCGTCCATAAAACTCATGCACCTGCAAATGA
>JAYVPS010000154.1:0-6069 GCA_043757225.1 Cytophagales bacterium
ATTTTTCCATTTTAGGATGCCTCTTCGATCATGTTATTCATTTTCTAAGCAACCTTATTAACAATGGCTTTCTTTTGGCGCTTCTCGCAATTGCGTTGCTCTTCAGTTCTATCTTATTCTTCCGAAAAGTAATCACCAATATTCTCGGCTTCGGTTCGCAAGAAAGATTCCAACGATTCTTTTTCAAGAGCACACTAAAATCTTTTGGGTGGGGATTACTGACTACTGCTGCCATTAGGTCCAGCACGGTAACTACTTCATTGGTGGTGCCGCTCGTGGCAAAAAAGGTCGTAAAATTGAAGGAGGCTGCTCCGTTCATTTTGGGAGCCAACATCGGCACAACGATTACCGCATTCATTGCAGCCACCTTCAACTCTAATGCCGCAATCAGTATTGCCATAGCTCATTTCCTTTTCAATTTCATTGGCGTACTTATTTTTCTTCCGATTCCTTTCATAAAAGATATTCCTCTCAAACTGGCCAATGGCTTAGGACGGTTAACATTGAAATATCGCGTAGCGGGGTTCTCGTATTTATTAATGACGTTTTTCTTTGTTCCATTTACCCTTATTTTTTTAAGCAAAAATTTGGTAGGGGTGAGTGAGGCAACTTACCAAAAGGAAGACGCAGCGGGAAATAAGACTTATTATACCACCCTTATTAAAAAATATGAGAGTAGTCAGTTTACAAGTTGGGCTACTTCTGAATCAAAAGAAATTGTAACCCCCGATATCGTTTCCGTTTACCGGAAGAAAAACATTTTAATTATTAATAACGAATTATTTGAACTGAATAAGCCTGGCTTCTGCAAGGATGGGGAAGATGAAAACGGCAAGTACAAAATGTGCATTCGTGACGTGCTTCCCACGATGAAATTGAATAACTCGCTATCACCGGAAATGGTATATATTTTTAAAAAGGAATCGTATCAACCAGAGCGGTTAGATTCTGTTACCGTATGGTCTTACATCAGCGCAACTGAAAATCTCATGGTAAAAAAGGAAACGCGCGATAAGCAAGGTCAGGTGATAGGAAAAGAAATATTGATTAAGCTGCTGAAGAAATAACTAGGGCTTTGCAGTGTCTAGTTATTTCAAAACTTCCCCAGCCGAGGCGCGCAATGGAGAGCTAATCTGGTGAGTGAGGCTTGTGCATGAGCCGTAGTAGAAAAAAATTAAAACCTGATACTGTCGCTAGTATCGTTTATTTTTTCAGAAAAACCTCCCGATATTTACTTGATTTTACCACTCCTAACCTATGATGAAATATAAAAGAATCGTTCTCAAACTAAGCGGTGAAGCGCTAATGGGTTCTAAAAACAGCAATATTGACCCTGCGGTTTTAGAACAGTACGCTGAAGAGATTAAAGCTCTTAGCGATCAAGGCGTTCAAATAGCAATCGTGATTGGCGGGGGAAATATTTTTAGAGGTGGGCAAGCTGCGGCTTTAGGTATCGATCGAGTGCAGGGCGACTACATGGGCATGTTGGCCACGGTGATCAACGCAATGGCTCTTCAAAGCACATTAGAAAGGCATGGTATGTACACACGACTTTTGGCTGGGATTAAGATGGAGCAGGTCTGTGAACCGTTTATCAGGCGAAGAGCCATTCGACATTTAGAGAAAAACAGAATTGTTATTTTTGGAGCGGGCATCGGCAATCCCTATTTCACCACAGACTCAACGGCTAGCTTACGAGCTATTGAAATCCAAGCTGATGTAGTTTTAAAAGGAACACGTGTAGATGGAGTTTATACCAAAGACCCTGAAAAATTCCCTGATGCTGTGCGCTATAAAACACTCTCGTTTCAAGAAGCGTATGAAAAGAATTTGAATATCATGGACATGACGGCCTTTACGCTTTGTCAAGAAAACAAGCTGCCTATCATTGTTTTTGATATGAATAAAAAGGGAAATTTGTTAAAGATAGCCAGGGGTGAAGAAGCAGGGACATTGATTAGTTGATTTTTATAATTCGTTAATTTGAAAATTTTTTACGCCCATTATTTAAATCTATACTTTTCTTATTAAATTAAAATCATGGAAGAAATTGAATTATTTCTGGATGAAGCCAGAGATCAGATGACCAAGGCCATCAACCACGTATCGCAGGAGCTCGCTAAAATCCGAGCGGGCAAAGCAAACCCTTCCATGCTAGACGGCATCATGGTTTCCTATTATGGTGCGATGAGCCCTCTTCACCAAATTTCTTCCATGACCACACCGGATGCACGAACTATTTTTATTAAGCCTTGGGAGAAAAATCTGATCCAGGAAATTGAGAAATCAATCATGGATGCCAACTTAGGGCTTACCCCTCAAAATGATGGTCAGCAAATCATTATCAACATTCCCATGCTTACCGAAGAAAGAAGGAAGCAATTGGCGAAACAGGCAAGTCAGGAGTGTGAACATGGTAAGGTGGCTGTTCGAAGTATCCGCAAAGACACGAACGAGCAATTAAAGAAAATCAAGGGCGCATCAGAAGATGACGTAAAAAATGCCGAAGCTACGGTTCAAAAAATTACCGATGAATCTATTTTGAAGATTGATTCGCTGTTGAAAAAGAAAGAGGTTGAGATCATGACGGTATAAAAAAAACCGGGAACTTAAGATCCCGGCTTTTCTTCCAAATGATAAATTTAGAGATGCCCTTTAATTACTTAATCCTAAAAGCTTTTTTTACAGCTGCTACATAATCCAATTTCTCCCAAGGGAACAATTCTACCTTCACTTTCTTCTCTGTCTTCTTTCCCTTGTTAAAAATCTTCTCCACCACTTTTGATTCACGCCCCATGTGGCCATAAGCAGCAGTCTCAGAATAAATAGGAGTACGCAATTTGAAACGCTCTTCAATAAAGTAAGGGCGCATATCAAATAGTTTCTCGATTTTCTTAGAAATCTCGCCATCCGTCAAATTCACTTTGGCAGAACCGTAAGTATTTACATAAAGACCAACAGGCTTAGCTACTCCAATCGCATAAGCAACTTGTACCAATACTTCGTCACAAACACCGGCAGCCACTAAGTTTTTAGCAATGTGACGCGTAGCATAGGCAGCCGAACGATCAACTTTAGATGGATCTTTTCCTGAGAAAGCACCGCCTCCGTGCGCGCCTTTGCCTCCGTAGGTATCAACGATGATTTTTCTTCCTGTTAAACCTGTATCCCCGTGAGGGCCACCGATTACAAATTTGCCTGTAGGGTTAATAAAATACTTTATGTCGCTGCTGAAAAGCTTTTGAACTCTTTTAGGAAGTTTTTTCTTGATGCGGGGAACAAGAATATTGATCATGTCTTCTTTGATTTTTTTTAGCATGATGGCATCTTTAGCGAAGTCATCGTGCTGAGTAGAGATTACAATCGCATCAACGCGTTGTGGTTTGTTGTCATCACTATATTCAATAGTCACTTGTGATTTTGCATCGGGACGCAAATAGGTCATCACTTTTCCTTCTCTGCGAATTACTGAAAGTTCGCGCAATAATAAATGCGCTAACTCTAGTGGTAATGGCATGTAGTTGTCCGTTTCGTTAGTAGCGTAACCAAACATCATTCCCTGGTCGCCTGCGCCTTGGTCTTCTTTTTTCTTGCGCTCTACGCCTTGGTTAATGTCCGCAGATTGTTCGTGAATGGCTGAGAAAATACCACAGCTATCAGCCTCGAACATATATTCACTCTTTGTATAGCCGATTTTACGGATCACTTCGCGCGCAATTTCTTGCACGTCCAGATAAGCTTCGGATTTCACTTCGCCCGCCAGCACCACCTGACCCGTGGTTACGAGTGTTTCGCAAGCTACTTTTGAATTGGCATCGTAGGCTAAGAAATAGTCGATCAAAGCATCCGAGATTTGATCGGCAACTTTATCAGGATGACCCTCAGAAACCGACTCAGAAGTGAATAAATACGCCATGTTGTTGTTTTTTAAAGATTTAATTGGCCGCAAAAATAGGCTAAAGAAGTTAAAACCAAAACAACTAGCTGAATTATAGAAAGTTGAAAAATCAACCCGCCAAAAAAGAAAAAATTGCAGGCTCTTTAGGCAATGCCGGCTTATTCAGTTTCCAACTGCCTACCGATTTTGTTTGAACACGTTCCTTTGAGCCTGTTAAATCGATTGCAATGCTCAATTGAGTGTCAGGTTTAAGGGTTTTTAGCAGATGATCCAACACATGATTATTGCGATAAGGAGTTTCAATAAAAAGCTGTGTTTGATTTTTTTGTAGCGATTCGCGTTCCAATTCCTTGATCATTTTTGAAGCTTCATTGGAATCAATCGGCAAGTAGCCATGAAAGGCAAATCGTTGGCCGTTTAAACCGGAAGCCATCAAAGCTAATAAAATAGAAGATGGGCCCACCAGTGGCACTACCTGAATATTGTTTTGATGTGCAAAACTTACAGCCACCGATCCCGGATCTGCAATTCCCGGGCACCCCGATTCTGAGATGACACCAACATTATTGCCATCAAATAACGGCTTCAGCAATTCTTTCAAGTTTGCTGTGTTAGTATCCTTGTTCAGCACTTCAAATTGGAGACTTTCAATATGATCATAAATTTTTAGGCTGCTCAAATATCTTCTGGCTGTGCGAATATCTTCTGCCAGAAAATAATTGATCGTTGTCAATGTATCTCTTACGCTTTGTGGAATGACTGGGGTAGTTCCCTCAGCGATTACATTGGGCACTAAGTACAATTTGCCAGTATCGTTTTTCAGATTACTAATCTTTCAAGAAGGTTAACACGGTTTTCGTAAACTCTTGAGGATTTTCAGCCTGCACCCAATGACCGGTATTGAGGGTTTGAAATTTTGCCTGAGGAAATAATTTTAAAATTAATTCATCATCGCCTACGTTGAAATAATTCGACCTTGAGCCCTTGATAAAAAGAGTAGGCTTTTCGAATGTTCCCTCGTATTGCATGCCTTCTCCAATTTCCTGAATGTGGGTTTGAATCGCATTGAGATTTATTTTCCACTCAAATCCCCCTTGGCTATTGCGCGATAGGTTTTTCAATAAAAACTGCCGCACATCTGTCTCCTCTACATGTTTTGCCAAAATCTGATCTGCCTCACTCCGGGATGTAAGAGTTGAAAGAGGAATCGTAGTTAGGCCATCTAAAATATGATCGTGATGGATTGGATAGGATTTAGGAGCAATGTCCACCACAATTAATTTTTCTATCAGGTCAGGATTTTTGATGGCAAGATTCATCGCAGTTTTTCCCCCCATAGAATGACCTATAACGATGGGATTTTGGATGGCATGCTCCTGAAAAAATTCTTCTAGGTCTTCAGTAAGTAACCGGTAATTAAAATCTTCGCTTTGAGGCGATTGCCCATGATTACGCTGATCAACTGTATAAACCGAGAAGTTTTCTGAGAAGACTTTCGACAAGGAGTACCAGTTATCGGAGGAGCCAAATAGGCCATGCAATATGACCAAGGGCTGCCCTTGTCCTGCCAGGCGATAGAATAATTTCATATTACTACTTTCTGAGATCTGAGAGATGATGACCAACCCAAGACATACTTTTTTTTAAATTGCGCTAACCGACCATTTCATGTCGCGAAGATAGTAAAGAAAAAATCTGTCACCCTTCATAGGCAGATCAATTGACAGAGTATATTTGATCTTTTAATTTTGAGATGAACTTAGTAAACAACACCTATCAAATCCAAGGCATTAATGTGGCCGAAATCTGTAAAGAATTTGGTACCCCTCTTTATGTTTATAATGCAGACAAAATTGTTAGCCAGCTAAAGACGCTTCAAAACACATTTGCCGAGAGTAATGTGAAGGTAAAGTATGCTGCTAAGGCATTAACAACTCTTGCCATATTAACGCTACTGAAAAAAAATGGGTCGGGCATTGACGTTGTTTCAGTAAATGAGACACATCTTGCCCTTCGCGCGGGGTTCGAGCCACGTGATATCATGTTTACTTCCAATAATGTAAGTATGGATGAGATCTCGCAGGCAGTTGATATGAATATCTACATCAACTTAGATAACCTTTCAATTCTTGAAAAATTTGGACAAAAATATGGAAGTGGTTATCCCTGCT
>JAYVPS010000155.1:0-22880 GCA_043757225.1 Cytophagales bacterium
ATGTTTTTTCATTACGCGGCCGCGCCAAAATGGGACTACGTGATTTTTATGGGGCTATTGGCGATTTCAATTTTGCACTGGATATTGATTCAACTTTTGCCGAAGCTTTCAATTATAGGGGTGAATCAAAAATTAATTTGGGCGATGATGACGGTGCAATTCTTGACCTAGACAAAGCGATCCGATTTAGTCCAAATTATGTAGAGGCATACACCAATCGGGGATTTGCTAAATACAACAGTGAGGAATTACAAGGAGCCTATTTCGATTTTTCAAAAGCGCTTGAAATTGGCCCTGTTGATGATGACAAATATTTTAACCGCGGCATAGTAAAATCAGAGTTAGGCGAGTATATCAGTGCCATTGATGACTATAGTAAAGCTATTGAACTTGATAAAAATGACCCGAACTTATATAACTATAGAGGGGTAGCATTTTACAATACCAGCAACTTCGATAAAGCCATTATCGATTATGATCAAGCCATAAAACTGGATCCCAAGGATCCATTGAAGTATGAGAATAGAGCGCTTGCTAAAACTGCCAAAGAAGATTTGAAAGGAGCATTGGAAGATTACAACAAATCGTTGGAGTTAGACAATCAAGACTCAGAAACTTTTAACCTGCGTGCGGTATTAAAACACACCATGCAAGATTATGATGGCGCTATCATCGACTATGGAAAAGCAATAGAACTGGATGCTACCAATCCAACCTACTTTGATAACCGCGCACTAAGTAAAACATCGAAGGAAGATTATGCCGGTGCCGTGGAAGATTACACTTCCTCCATTCAATTATACCCTAACGATCCTGAGACTTACTACCAGCGAGCATTGGTAAAATTATCCATGAATAACAATTACGATGGCTGCCTGGATTTTAAAAGAGCTGAAGAACTTGGTTCTAACGAAGCGAAGACAGCTATTAAGAAAAACTGCAAGTGATAATCAGCCCTTGGATTAATTTCATTTTTAGGGCTAACTGATTCAACTAACATTGAAAATTGCCATCATCCTTAATGGGGCTTCCGGGAAAAAGAAAAAATTCTATTCATCTTTTTTACAAAGACTTCAGCAAAAATTTGATTGCACCGTTTTTGAAACGAAAGCGGCTTGGCACGCTTCAGTATTAGCTGCCGAGGTGTCAGAAAATTTTGACATACTTATTTCTGCGGGTGGTGATGGCACACTTCATGAAGTAATCAATGGATTGCTGCAAAACCCTCTAAAGAAAATCCCCACACTTGGCGTGATCCCGCTTGGCTCAGGAAATGACTTTGCTACTGCGTGCGGACTTAGTTTAGATATTAATCAATTAGAAGAGATTCTAAAAAACAATCAACCGCAACTTACAGATGTGGGCAAGATTTTTTGCTTTGATGAAGCCGGGCTTCCTATCGAAAAATATTTTATCAATGCTTGCAGTATAGGCATGGGGCCGGCTACTGTTAGTCGCATGAAAAATTCCCCGAAGTGGCAAGGTGCTGACTTGAGATATTTAAAGTCCATTTTGCAAACCTTCTTTAGTCACCAACCCGAACTATTGGAAGTAAAATCTACTAATAGCGAATGGAAAGGCAGGGCTCGTGTCTTTGCCGTTGCCAACGGGAAATCATTTGGAAACAAAATCTATATTGCGCCTGATGCTAATCTTGGTGATGGTTTCTTTAATTCCTTCCGGGCAGCAGAAATTCCTCTTTTTAAATTTCTAATCTATTTGCAACGTCTCAAAGGAAAGAAAAAAGTGAAAGATGATGAGATTACCTACGCTACAGGAGATTGGTTTGAAATAAAATCATCACAGCGTGTCATGTTGGAAGCAGACGGAGAGCTGGTGGGGTATTTACCTGCAAGAATCGAAATCCTTCCTCAAAAAATTCGGGTCTTAAGAAAATAAAGGTAGGGCTGCCTCAATGACTGAGACAGCCTCAACTTCTTATTGCGTTTTTGCCAGTGCAGATTCCGCTCCCTTGTTCACAACAAGTGTTCCTGCAATGATGTCATGGAGTGCTTGCTTTTTCTCTGTGAATCCAGCTATTATATAGCCAATCGCCATAATCATCCCTGAGATTATACGCGAAAGATTCCTTATCAAGGCTTTTGAAAAATCTAATTTGCCTCCATTCATGTCCGTAACAATAATGCCCAAGGCCAGCTTTCCAACAGTTGCCTGATATTTTGAAGATTCCATGAAAGTAAAATAGAGCACTTGAATAATCATTGCTAAAAGATACATCGCGCCTGCTGCGGCCATAAATGCAGCCACCATGCCTACTGCCTGATCCGGGTCAGACATATCAGTAGCTTTTGCTCCACTAAAAAAGCCTATTCCTAATGCTGCCAGGATAGGAACGAAAATGAAGGTTTGAATTACACCTATTAGAATACCATCAATGATAATTGCGACAAGTCGCTTCCAAAATCCTGCATACTTTTCCATAATTTAAAAGGTTACGTTTAGGTTAAATGTCTTAGGTTAATGAAAGATATAGAAAGCCTTTCATTTACCAAGCAGGTATTAATAACAATCCTATCTTTACCTTAAATACTATCTATTTTGAATTCCCAACTTCAGTACCTTTTTAATAGACTGGAAGCTCAACACCTTGCCGTTTTGCAATCTATTGCTCACATTCCAAACGAACAATTTATTAAGCGCCCTCAGTCCGGCAAATGGTCGTTGAGTGAAATACTGGCCCATCTGCAAACTTCTGAGCAACTTTCCATTCAATACCTCAATAAAAAAATTCTTGGTACCGACCAATATAAAAACACCGACTTGAGGCATGAGTTACTGATGCTGGTGCTCAAAATTTCCCAACGACTGCCGTTCAAATTTAAAGCACCCAAAGTTTTAGTATCTAATACCCCTATGTACACCACTAAAGAGCACCTGATTGAACAATGGGCTAACACTCAACAGCAATTAAAAGAGCTGCTGGGAAAATTTGGTGATGACCAACTAAGAAAACAAGTATATAGGCATCCTGTTGCAGGTCTTATCAATATTCAGCAAGCACTCATCTTTTTCCGCGAACACATCATCCACCATCAACCTCAGATTAATCGCCTCTTGTAATTGCCTGTCATAAAATAAATTAGAGCCTTCATAATTATTCTTATTGCTAAATCCGCTATTGTTAATACTTTGCCACTTAACAGAACTACTTCTATGAAAAAAAGATCATTACTCAAGCTTTTTATTTTCTCTCTTCTGCTTTCTTCAGCTGCTTTTGCGCAACCGAAGCTTCAAAGTCCTGATGAGTTTTTAGGATATGAGTTGGGTGAGCGTTTTACGCGCCACCATCGCATGGTAGAATATTTTAAATATGTTGATGAGGCTTCCAACAATATACAAGTGGCACAATACGGAGAAACCTACGAACATCGTCCGTTGATCTACACCATCATTTCATCACCGGAGAATTTTAAAAATATTGAACAAATTCGAATGGATAATCTTCGCAGAGCAGGCATGGGCGAAGGCACTCCTTCTACAAAAGTAGCCATCGTTTGGATGAGCTTTAACGTGCACGGCAACGAAGCCAATTCGATGGAAGCCTCCATGAAAATATTATACGAATTAGCTAACCCTGAAAATTTAAAAACCAAAGAATGGCTAAAGAATACCGTGGTGATTTTGGATCCGTGCCTTAACCCTGATGGGCGAGATCGCTATGCTAATTTTTATAATCAATATGGAAATGTGATTCCCAATGCGGATCCACAAGCACGTGAACATATTGAGCCCTGGCCACGTGGTCGTGCTAACCATTACCTTTTTGATTTAAATCGCGATTGGGCCTGGGAAACACAAATTGAAACACAATCCAGAATAAAAATCTATAACCAATGGATGCCTCACGTGCATGTCGATTATCACGAACAAGGGTACAACTCTCCTTACTATTTTGCCCCTGCCGCAGAGCCTTTTCACGAGGTAATTAGCAATTGGCAACGCGAATTTCAAAAGGCCATTGGTAAGAACAATGCTAAATACTTTGATGAACAAGGCTGGCTATATTTTACAAAAGAGAACTTTGATTTATACTATCCCAGCTATGGAGATACCTATCCAACCTATAGTGGCGCTATTGGGATGACTTATGAGAAGGGTGGTATTGGAGCGGGGTTGACTGTAACCACCAATGAAGGCGACCTCCTTACACTTAAGGACCGATTGACTCATCACTTTACTACAGGGATATCAACTATTGAAATCTCGTCACTCAATGCTACTAAATTGGTTGATGAATTTGAAAAATATATCAAAGACAATCTTGATGGTCCGGCTGCGCAATACAAAAGCTATGTAATTAAGTCTGAAAATAATTCTGACAAACTGATGAAGATGACCGCCTGGCTCTCTACTCACAATATCCAATTTGGCCACGCTTCTGCAAAGCCTTCTAGGGGGTTTGACTATCAAACACAAACACTCGCCAACTTTAATTTATCCTCTGATGATTTGGTCATTAATATCTATCAACCTAAAGGAAGATTCATAACCACACTGTTTGAACCTACAACTAAACTAACCGATTCTCTTACTTACGACATTACTGCTTGGAATGTGATTTATGGTTTTGATTTAAAAGCCTTTGCGGTCGCTGAGAAAATTGCTTTGACAAAACAATATCAGGCAAAGACAATTTCTCAGGAAGCCATTTCATCTAAGCCTTATGCCTATTTATTCACCTATCAAAGCTTAACCGATGTTGAGTTTCTTTCTTTTTTGATTAAAAAAGGCATAAAGGTGCGCAAGGCGATGAAATCATTTACAATCAATAATCAGAGTTTTGAAGCCGGATCGCTCATCATTACACGAAGAAATAATGAAAACATAGTTGATTTTGATAATCTAATTCAAACAACAGCTAAAAGCTTGGGGAGGAAAATCTTTTCAACCTCTACCGGTTTTGTAGACAAGGGTGCCGACTTTGGTTCATCGGATGTAAATTTTATTAAGGCACCCAAGATTGCAGTGTTAGGTGGCGATCAAACTTCTTCGCTTAGCCATGGTGAAGTGTGGTACTATTTCGAACAGCAGATTCATTATCCAATCAGCATTATTGGAACAGATCAGTTCAAATCTATTGATCTCTGGAAATACAATGTACTGATTGTGCCTGATGGAAATTATAAACTGTTTGATGAAGGCAATTTATCAATAGTAGAACGGTGGGTATCAGATGGAGGGCGGTTGATTTTAATTGCAGGAGCCAATGCTTCTTTCGCAGACAAAAAAGGATTTGGCTTGAAAGAATTTGTAAACGAAGACGCAAAAACCAAAGCTGAGCGCGAAGCAAAAGAACTGAAAGAAAAAGAGGAGCCTGTAAAGTATGGCGATGCCGAACGCAAAGGATTAAGCCAATCGATCTTTGGTGCTATCTACAAAGTTGGGCTAGATAAAACCCATCCTTTGGCTTTTGGCCTTGGCGATCTTTATTATTCTCTCCGCACCAATGACTCACATTATGCCTACTTGGAAAATGGATGGAATGTAGGTCTCCTAAGAGGAAAACAAAAACCATTGATTGGCTTTGCCGGATATAAGGCCAACAAGAAATTAGAAAACTCAGTTGTATTTGGTGTTGAAGATAAAGGAAAAGGACAAGTGGTTTACCTGATTGATAACCCACTATTCCGCTGCTTCTGGGAAAACGGAAAAATGCTTTTTTCCAATGCTGTTTTTATCACCGGACGCTAACGCAGAGGATGCAAAATTTGGGATAAGAAATTCTTGGAGGCTATGCTTCCATTACCTGCTTAACAACTTTGGCAATTCAACTTAGGCTGCTAACTGCATGCCTTTTTTGCCCTTGCGTAATGCCTGGCGAATTTCTTTCATTGCCTCCTTCTTGAAAGCATGATAGTCCTTACTAGGCTCACTGAGAATGCCATTGATGTACGTGAGCACCTCATTGACTTGCACTTTATCCATAGCATCTAAGCTCTGGAGAATGGCTAACTTTGGAGAATGTTTCATGACATTTAGTGGTTGTCTGATACAAATAACGCAAAATATATGCTGGAGGTTCAAGCGTTTATACTGCAATTAATGGAAAGATAACATGGGGGTAATTTTTTGCTTAAAATTGAAAAATTATAAAATTATCCAACCATCTTTTCAGCTCAAATTTGACGTTTTTAAACGCTTCTTGTGAAAGTTCTGATTATACATCAACATTTTAATACACCCCAAAAAGGCGGGGCTATCAGGTCTTATTATCTCGCCAAAGCTTTACTAGATAGGGGAATTTCAACGGTAGTAATAACTGCACACAACGAAAAAGTCTATTTGAAGGCCGAAGTAGATGGTATTGAGGTTCATTATTTGTCGGTCTCATATGATAACAAATATGCTTTTGCCGCTCGGATTATTTCCTTCTTAAAATTTACGGTTGGTGCCGCTCGGCTTGGGGAAAAATTTCGTGACGTTGATTGCTGCTACGCTATCTCTGTTCCTTTAACAGTAGGCGTTGCCGCTATTTGGATTAAAAAGTTTTACAAAGTCCCTTTCATCTTTGAAGTTGGCGATCTTTGGCCCGAGGCACCCATTCAATTGGGCTTTATCAACAATGCCATTATACAAAAAGCTTTGTACAGCCTGGAAAAAAGAATTTATCGCTCCGCGGAAGCAATTGTTGCACTCTCACCATCTATCAAAGAGCATATTGAAAATAAAGTAGCCAATAAAAAAGTCTACCTCATCACCAACCTGGCTGATTGCAATTTCTTTCTACCTGAAACAAAATCGCCTAAACTACAAGAGCAATTGGGTGTGAAAGGAAAATTTGTAGTCACGTATTCCGGAGCAGTAGGCATTGCCAATGGGTTGGATTATTTTTTAGAGTGCGCCAATGCCTCAAGAAAAGCTGAGCTACCAATTCATTTCATTTTGATGGGAGAAGGTGCTTTGCGTGAACGCTTAGTGAAGAGTGCCAAACAGCTCGGGCTATCAAATCTTTCATTCGAAGATTTTGGTAACCGAGATCGGGTGAAGCAGATCATGAATATCAGCGATGCTTCGTTTATCTGTTACAAAAATGTGCCTGTGTTGCAGACAGGCTCACCAAATAAATTTTTTGATGCATTGGCATCCGGTAAATTGGTTGTTATCAATTTTGGCGGCTGGATTAAAAAAGAAATTGAAAATACCCACTGTGGAATATGTGTCGATCCACAGCATCCAACTGACTTCATAAAAAAAATCATTCCTTTCCTTTCCGATTCTAAAATGTTGGTTCATTATCAGATGAATTCACGAGCGTTAGCAGAAAAAAAATATTCGCGTGAATTGCTGTCGAAAAAATTTGTTGAAATCTTTGTGCATTGCGACAAGAACAAGAAGGCACAACGTTAATTTTAATATGTCTACGTAAACTATCTTTGGCGGTAAAAACAATGAAAAAGAAAATTCAAAAGTTGAAAAAGGAAAAGGGAGAACTTAAATCTCCGTCTTCACTTCAAGAAATCAAGAAAGAAGAAAAGCCATTTGACTTTGGTGGCCTGCCGATTCGAGACCTAAAGAAAAATTTGGGATGTGGGTAAATTATACTGCCTTCTCTTCATTTTTGGTGACACCTTTTGCCGGTTCGGGCACGGCAGGCGGCCGCTCTCCTGTTTTGGTTTTTTGAATATTAAAAAGTCTATAGGCCAACAATTTTCCTGCTCCATCCATTTCGTGCTGCTCCACACGAAGCGTGCCTTGAATTAGTTGCTCTCCTGAATGAACACTATAATTAATATCAAATGCTTCGCCATGTGGAGTGAAAGAGAGCGTTACAGCAGGAACATTTTTGTCTTCTGTAAAATCCATTCGACTACTACGCAATTCGTCTAAAATTTCTTCTCCCATTTTTGTGGGATTCCCGGCTACCTTCAACCTAAACGACATAGTAAGATCAGTGAAGGGTACCAGTTGGGGATACAGTTTATACAATTGTTGTGTGTAATTCCTTTGTTCCGTTCCATCACTTGCTAAGGCAAGACCTTCGAGTGTGCGGGCTAACAGCATCGTTTGATAAGGATCGTCACGATCAGGGTCGTTGAGTACTTGTTCAAAATATTTTATCGCCTCCGAATCCTTTCCTTCAGCTAAATATAGTTTACCCAAAAAGTAACGGAAGTATTTTTTTAATCGAGGTCTCTTGTCAGTAGCCAATCGCTTTTTATACACATCAATAAAATACTCATTGCCAAAGCCATCAATTACTGCCCATACTTCATCAAAGGTGATAAGGTTCTCGGGCGAAAACATTGAATAAATTACCTGATCCCGCTCCGGATTTTCAGCTACCAAAGAAGCCAATACCATTTTATAATGACGAACCTCTAGTGTATATTTTATCCAGCGATACCAGTTGATGGGGTTGAGCCAAAAATACCACTCATGATGTTCAAACCAATATTCCTTTTTGAATTGAAGTTGGTTGATGTAATTCAACGAAGCCACCGCTAGGTTGTATTGCTCTTGCCCCCAAGTGGTACCAATGTGCAGTTCTTGAAAGCGTGCTGCTTTGTTTGTGCGGTCCTGGCTCTCAGCGGTGAGGCCTTCATAATGTTGTGCTCGTGCAAGGCCAATGCAGTGCCAACCATAGCCTGGAGTACTGCCCTGTTTTTGCAAAACATCGTTCAGCAATGAATCCGCTTTTTCCGGATGACCCCGATAAGTCGCTAACGTTCCACGCATGTAATAATATTCTTTCGTAGTTTTCTCAAGGCTATTTTCTCGCTCTTGCGCCTCCTGAAAAAATAATTCCGCTTCTTCAAATTCGCCCATGGCCAACTTAAACTCTGCGTAATTATTACTGGAGTAAGCCTGGTTTTGAATGAGTTGGTCGTAATAATAATTGGCAGAGTCAATGTCCAACAAGTAATCGTGGATCATAGCCTTGTAGTGAAACGTACTTAGGTATTGCCGATTCAGCATGTTAGGATCGTACAGGCCATTGTTTACGGCAAAGTCGTTTCTGATTTTTTGCAAAGCAGAGTCGAGGCATTTGTTAGCCGCCTCTACATTTTCTTTCACTGAATTTTTTAGAAATGGAAATTGCTTAGAAGTGTACACACGATTACGATGATATAGCCACGCCATCGTATTATATGAATCGCTGTTGATCTCTAATTGAAAGTTCCGATCACGTATGTGGCGCAGCACCTCCATGGCCTTGTCTTGTCGTTCTACATTTTGATAACATCTGCCCAGAAAATAGGTGATCAATCCATAATCGAAATGATAGCGATAGTTGGCGCTGTACACTTGATAGTTGTTGGTACGGGTGCGTAACAATGGATCAAAGTCATACTCAATTTTATTAAGTGCCTTTTGTAACGGGCCAATGGCTTTGTTGAAACCGAGTTGATCGTTGGCACGAAAAAATAAATAAGCTCCTTCCAATAAGTGCCCAACATAGTAAGCGCTGTCTCTTCGAATAAAGCCACGGGCCTTCTCATATGTTTTATCTTCTAAGAATGACCCCTCTCGCTCGCTGTCGATTTGCTGGCGAATGGGGTTTTGCGCGAAAGATATCTTAGTAGCTGAAAAAATTAGATAAATAAAAAGGTATGAACGCATAATTGTTTGCTTGATTGTAAGACGAGTCAATTCAAAGATTATTTCACGGATTCTTTCGTTCCCACCAAATCTGAGGGTTTCTGCTAGTGTGAAATACTGCGAATACTTCTACAAAATTTTGTTTTTCGTTGATGGCGAAATGAACAAGAAATGGAAACTTCTTAATCAACATACACCTCACATTTTCATAACGAATAGAATAAATAGCGGGATTGATTCGTAAAGAATCGATTTGAGTTTTAACTTGTTCCTGAAAGCGACCTCCTAATTCTAACAACTGCTCATTATACCAATCAGTAGCTTGTTGAATGTCGAATAGAGCGTCCTGGTCTATAGATATTTTATACTGTGACATCTACAGCTTAAGTGTCTTAGCTGCCTTGTCCCAATCCAACATTCGGCTCGCATTTTGACGAGCCTTGCGCATCCGTTGCAAGACCAACTTTTGATGCTCAGCCGGGATCCCCATTTTATCATCCCAAATAGCATCATTTAATTTTAATTTTTCAGATGGCGAAAGTTGCCTGACTATGGAAGTCAGCTGTTTAAAACTCAAATTAATTTTTACATCGAGGCTTTCCATATATTTTTATTCTATTTCTAACTTAAAGATACTAAAAATTAAGGCAGCTATTTTTACAATTTATTCCCCTGTATCCCCATCTTCGCCAACCGATTCACTTCTTGATCTACAATTTGTTGTAAAGCCGTTTTCGAAGCTTCACGATTGCGGAAGATAAGTCGGTGGTGAATGACAGGTTGTGCCAATGCGCGGATATCATCTTCAATTACATAATCTCGTTGGTTAACCAACGCCCATGCTTTCAAACATTTGATAAATATAATACCGCCCCGTGTAGAACAGCCAAGGGCAATCTCTTGATGACTACGTGTTCCTTGCACAATTCGTACAATGCCTTTTATTAATTCCGGATGTACGTGAACATTCTCAGCTTCCTGCTGCAGTTGAATGATGTCGTTGTAGGTGAGCACTTGCTTCACCGTATTTTTGCCGTTGCCGATGGCCAGATAATTGGTGTAGATATCAAACTCCACTTCATCTGAAACATAGCCAAAAGAAATTTTCATGAAGAAACGATCGAGTTGGGCAGCGGGCAGCGGGTAGGTGCCTTCCATTTCAATCGGGTTTTGAGTAGCAATGGTGAAAAAGAATTGATCGAGTAGAAAGGTAGCATCTCCTGCTGTTATCTGATTCTCTGCCATACATTCTAACAAGGCGCTTTGAACTTTGGGTGAAGCACGATTGATCTCATCGGCCAGCAGCACGTGGGTAAAGAGCGGTCCCTTCTTAAACACAAAATCTTTTTTGGCTTCATCGAAAATGTGAGAACCAATCAAATCCATTGGCAGAAGGTCCGGTGTAAACTGAACACGTTTAAACGCAACACCCCCACCCGAAGTGTGAATGTCCACGGTGCCCTCAGAGATTGACTGTGCCAAGGTTTTGGCAAGCACCGTTTTTCCTGCTCCCGGATTATCCTCCAATAAAATATGGCCGCGTGCCAACAGGGCAGTGACTACATATTTAACTTCTTGCGGCTTACCGCGAATGATCGTCTCCACATTGTCGGTAAGGGACTTTAGTTTTTTGGCGCTGTCAATCATAGGGATAGAGTTTCGTAATCAGTTTTTTGTGGTTGTTGAAAATAACGTACTGCTTTCAATACATTAAAGTAATTGAATGTGGTTGGGAAGAAGCCGTTCTTTTTGCGAATAGAAGAACCGACATTTTTTGCAAAGCGGTCAATGATTTCGGTATCGCCCTCTCGCAAACTTCCGTTGGCGTATTTCAATCGTAAATACATACGCATAAATTCTTCAAAACCAGCGTTGACGGTTGGATCAACTTTGGTATGAGCATAGTCGAGCGGGGTTTGAGTTTCTCGTTCCAAGCCTGCAATATGGAAACGATAAAGAGCCGCATGATAAACGTTATCTGCTTTTGTATTTGCATCGCGAGACAACGAAATGCGCAACAAACGATACGCTAAATATAGCAATGGCAATAGTAAGATTATCAAAACAAAACCCGTTAGGATCTTTGTGGCCATCCATGCTATTTCTTGCCAGGTGGTTTTTTTCTCAGTTTGCTTGGCCGGCCGTTTAGCTATTTCTTCCTTTTTAGATTCCTTTTCTCTGGGACGGATGTGAATCTCATCCGCTATGATAGGGGATGGAAATGCTTCTACTTGTTGTTCGATAGAGACCCCATTCTGTGGCTTCGGTATTTTTTTGGTCTCGTCCTTGTACGAGACTATAATTATCGAGTCACCCGGTTTAATAGCTGCGAGTGTAATGTCTTTTTTATCATACAACACCCGGCAGAGCGAGGCGTCAATCGGACGAGAAAAAGCTTTGGTAAGAACATGTGGGGTATTGAAGTAAATCAATTGATTGAATGACGCGTCCAGTTTCATTGCGATGAGGTCAACTGATTCCGCTTTGGCGTTCAACACAAGCCAAGGCTCCGGTGGCGGAAGCGGTGGAGTACCATCGGGCTTGGGTGCGCCCTGTTGATCTTCGTTGCCGATAGTCATATCAAAGTCGAGCCAACCATAACCTGGAAAGTACACTTGTGTCCACGCATGTGCTTGGCTCGCATAAAACCAATACCATCCTTTGTTTTTATCGCTGCGGTTAACGGTTGCGAAACCTGTAGTGAAACGAGTAGGCACTCCGAGTGCCCGCAACATAAACAAGGAAGCCCCTGCATAATATGTGCAATAGCCCGCATGTGTCTTGAACAAAAAATTATACAACATTTTCGAGCTGGGAATATTGGGGTCATCCACTGCTCCGGCTTTTAATGTGTAGCGAAAAATGCGCTTGCCGTTTTCGTTGCGCTTCAAGAAAAAATCCCGCACGGCCAATACTTTATCCACGGGCCTGCTGTCCGTTGGCACAAGACTTAGTGCTAGTTTTGAAATTGAATCATAAATGCCACCGGCTGGATTAGCCGTGTAGTAATTCAAAAACTTTTCATCCAGTTTTTGATAGCCAAAGACGTTGCGAAGTTCTTGGTGGCGTTGCTCCTGAAGCGGCTCCAGCGCAGGGCTTGCAGAAATATTATAAACGAAGTAAGCATTGTTCAGTTCAGATGTGAATGAGGTAATCTTGTAGGCCGACAAAAATGTTTTTTGAAAATCCTTTTCTACCGGAATAGTCTGAATAGAAAAAACGCTGGCAGGGCCAAGCACCGAATGCTTCCAGGTATTTTCAGAAAGATATACAGACGCCTCCACCACTTTACGCAATTTACCCGCCATTGACTTTCTTATCATGGAGGTGTCGGTGAAGGAATAATACATTGGTAAAGCGGTAGGGTCAACACTAATCTCATCGAAAGATGGCACGTTCACATCGCGTGTAAATGTTTCTTTTATTGGATCATACCGTGTGAGATAGTGATATACAAAATACAGTGGAGCGGGTGAGCCATCGGGAAAATAATTATCAAGCTTACTACAAAACATTAACTTGTCGGATTGACTCATTTTAGTGCTTACGCGCATCGTGTCTTTCAAACGAAGGCCGTCATCTGTTTTGTCCATTAACCCATTGCGATCATCGTAATTGTCTTTGTCCTTTTTCGATCCTCCTTTATTATCTTTCGCTCCGCGGGCTCCCAGCTCTTTTTCTACAGCTTTCAAATTGCTTTTGAATAAACTTTCTGTGATCACGAAAGCCAATAAAATCAACAAAGCAAACATGGCGATTCGAATCACCAACTTTCCTGATCTCTTCTTATCCAACTCAATACGGTCTGTCAGCAATGGAGTAAGGAAGAGCATGTACAATCCATACACCACTACAGGGGCAATGTGCAATAAGATATATGAAAGACTAATGTCGATCGTGTCCGAAATCGAAACGAGCGTAACAATGGCCAACACTCCAAAAATAATAATGTACGACCATTTGATTCGCTGCAATAGAAAACCAAACACCCAACCGAAAATGAAAAGCGTAGAATAAAGTTGAAACCGGGCTGTGGTATAAAACACATCAAACTCTCCGGGCAAACGGTTGATGCTTTTTTCAAACAGCCAATACACTAACCAAAGTAAGACAAAGGAGATAATCCACCGCGCTCCGTAATAATAGAGTGAATATGCAAACACCAATCCCAGCGAGAAATAAATTGTTTGGCTTACAATACCGGTGTTCAGCGAAGTGTAGGAAAAGTTAAGAAAACGTAGCGTGATGTAGCCAATAACAATAGTAGGCACCACTACCAGTACCCAGCGGATGAGCAGTTGTTGAAAGCGATCTCTTGTTCTTAAATCCATTCTTCAAATTCAATAAATTTTACCACAGAGAACGCAGAGAATTCAACGCGGAGTTACCCAGAGAAATTATTTGCGCAACTTTGTACCCTCTACAGTTAATTTTATTTTCGATTAGTATCATACATAATTGTACTTGTTAAACGTAGAGAATTCAACGAAGAGTTACGCAGAGAAATTCTTTGCGCAACTCCGCGCCCTCTGCGGTTAACTTTATTTTCGATTAGGATCATAAATAATTGTACTTGTTAACCAGCTATTGCCTCTTTGTTTAAGAATAGGTTCTATCTCCCTTTCATTTTTCTGCAACTCCCTTCGTAAGGAAGAAATCAACCATGGCTGCCGTAATTGATCAGCCGGCTGCTTTTCGGGCCTAAAGAAAATATCTTTAATCGTAATTTGAAAAGGGGAAGCGATGGCATCTGATAATTTCACCACTACCAATGGAACTGACACGGGCAAGTTGCGAACCATCACCGCCACTTCGGCAGCAGGGGTAAGCGAAGACAAGCATACAAAAGCTGCTTTACCATTATTGACAAAAGCCGTTGGTGCATTTACTTTTTGCCACGAAGCCGCGGTTATCTGAAAGAGTTCATTCTTTTTCTCGCTTTGTCCTGCCAACTTAGGCACCTCCTGATCTTGCGGAATACGAACATCATATCCATTTTTTTGCAAGGCTTCAAATAAATTACGAACCTTGTCTTTGTACACGTTCAGCAATTCCGTTTCAAATGCCCCGCCTTGCAAATTGAATCCGTGAAAGAAGCTCGCATAAAAATATAAATGCGAAGCATACGGGTCTTTTGTTTCGGGGATGCGCACCACCAACTGGCCACTCTTAGCGTAAATTTTCCAAACTATGCGTTGAATGTTATCGCCCGATTCAAACTCTTTGTAATTGACGTGTTCGCCTTCCACTTGTTTTGGTATTTCAATCCGATGCTTTTGTTCTTCGGTAGTATTAGGTTGAGCTTTTACTTTTTGTTCTTCTTGCTGACGTGGTAAGGTGTAAAGTTGTTGCGAGAATGGAACCGCGCAAGGCAACGACACCAATCCCAACATATCACAAAACGATACCAATACTTTTTCTACATCATAAATCCCACGATCATGCAATAACGTCTGGCCTGTTCCGCGAATGGCTTGCCTCCACCAATGCCTTACGCGAGGCACATTTGAATCTAGAATCACTAGGTCAGAAAAACGCTTTTCAGAAAAAACTAGCCTTGCTTGCACCGTGCCGAGTAAGGGCCGCAACACCGTGCCGCTGATCATCACCGTAAGGGGTACCCATCCCGCTTCTGCCTTTTGGCCATCGCCAAATTTAGCCTGTACCGAAACACTTTTATTTTTTACGCTATTAATAAAGTAGGCCCAGGTTACTAAGGCCGTGAGCAAACTCATTACAAAAAGCCCGACAATAGTCCATTGCACAAGTTGAATGAATAGGTTCATTACCAACCAAAGATTAGAATCATCTTGGCCATATTCATTCTTTAGCCAAAGACTCACCAACCATAGTACTACTATTGACAGTAGCAACTGCCACCGTACCCCTGTCAGTTTAGACCAGTACGAGGAGGTTTTGATAAAAGAAGAAAGGGAAATAGAACTCATGCGAAAATGAACGCACAAGAACGGAAAATATTTTTGAATAACTAGATGTAGCTAAGAACACAATCTAGCTTTTCTTGACTACTTAAATTTCAAATTTTGAAGAAAAGCTTGATTTTTTCTGCCTGTAAGGTTAAAACCTATTCCAAAATATCCGCCTAATTGAAATTTATCCAAAATGGTTGGTACTTCTGTTGGTAGGGCTGAACTTTTAACGATTCCCATCCCCTCCTTATACCCATTTCCCAATCGAGAAATTGCTCCAAACGAAATGCCCGCAGTTATAACTACTCTTTCTTTTCTCCCTAATATGACTGAAGGGCCAAGATAAATTCTAAATCTAGCATTGTTACTTAGACCTATTCCAAAGGCGCCTCCTAGTTTCACATTTGAACTTGCTCTTTTGTATCCATTAAGAAATGTTGCTATTGAAGGTGTAAGATTGTCGTCACCATTTTTTTTAACGTATACTGAGTCTGATTTTTTTGCATCAAAAAAATAGCTTGGGTCTTTTAGACCTAAATCGACCACAAAACCAGAGCTAACATCAAACTTAATACCACCAGTTATTAAAACTGTAAAATCCAGTGGTTCAAGTGATTTACCCTGCGGTATGTTAGCTATCGCATTTGGTTTTAGTTCAACATGGTATCTAACAAAATCAGCATTTTCCTCAAACGAGAATACTTTAATTGGCGGTACTTCAAAATTCTCTTCGCTTATCATACTCATCATGAACATAATTTGTCTCATGAGTTGGGTTCTGTTAAAATTGCTGACTGAGCTTTTAATGGAATTCAATCGTGCTACAACTAAGTCATATTTTAAATTCTGTGAATCATTTCCTGCTGAGTTACTTGGAATGTTGTTATAGAGTTCATTCATTAATGTATTGGATTTGATTAGTATTGTTAAAATGGAGTCATACCTAGTTTGACAATAACTTGTTAATTCCTCCCTTTTAATTCCTAACATATTCTCTAATGTCAGATCTATTCTTTCGTTTAGTTTGTTGAAACTATTTTCTGGAAGATGCACGATCGTTATTAGTTCGTTGTGAAACTCAATTAATTTATTGAGTTTTTCCATTTCAAATTGGAGGTTCTGTAAATTCTCAATTATGATTGATTCCTTTGAAGCACTATCTTGATTCTTAATTAGATTCTCTGTTGCTTTAAAAAGATCAGATTCAAGACTTTTAAGCAGAGCAAGTTGTTTTTTGCTTTCTTTTATACTTTTATTTCTACTATTCCGGAATTCTGGAATTTTCTCTACTTCGCCTTCACTTTTTTTCATCTCATCTACCAGTTGAGCAATTCTGGCATCTACATTTTGGTAAGCTTCTAAAACCTCAACAGAATCGCTCACTAGGGTAGTAATAATTGCCTGAGTCTTAGAATAAGACTCTTTATATAGATCATTGGATTTCTGTGTTTGGGAGGCTTGGGTCTCAAGGCTTTTTCTTTCTGTCAATAGCAGATCTAAGCCTTTTCTAAGAATTTCGATTTGTTCTTCATTTTTTGTTGTGTCTGTAATCTGGTTCGATTGAATGCCTTCTTTAGTATTAATGGATGATATTGATAATGCTATATGGTTTTTTTCAATATCAGAGGATTTCATTTTTTCCTTTATTTCGTTGAGGTTTTTTGCGCTCAGGTTCATTTTTACAGCAATTGCCCTTCGAAGTCTTTTAATCGAGTCTGATTTGAAATTTTCTTGCGAAAGAGCCACACTTATCTTCGCTTTGTTGAGAAGTATTTCGTTTAGATTAGAAAGCTCCTTCTCTTCTAATTCTATATCATTGATGTATTTCTTTGGGGCGTGCATAGTGCTTATCAATGATTGAATGCTGTCAATCGCCCTTTTGGCATTTCGCGTTTTAAGATTTGATACCATGTTTAGACCAATTTTTTGATCAACAAGAATATTCTGAATAGGTTGAAGCTCGAGATTTAGTTCTTTGCTTGAATTTCTTTCCGTTAAAACTTCATTGCTTATTTGGTCACCTTGAAGGACAGCAAGGTTAACCGAATATATAAAGGGGTTAATGTCTTTTAGCTTAATTACTATCGCGTCTTGTTCTCTTATTTCAAAGGGTGGTACTCGTTCCTGATTGCTAGTTTTCTTAGTGCTGTCATATATTGATTGGAATATACCATTGTTGGCTAGAAAGCTATACTCGTATCGCTTTACGATACCACTTCTCTTTTTTTGAGCATAAGTGGATAATGTAAATAGCAGGACGAATGCTAATACGATTGGAAATTTTAGATTTTTTTTCATCTCGTAAATCTCTTAGCCTACTCTTCTTCGGATTTTCGGTTTCTCCGTTCACTCGTTGGCTGAATGCTGAATGATGATACGAATCTACATCGACCAGTAAATCCTCAACAGTCTGATTTAGAAGTTGGAGGTAATAAAGTAGAGAATGGTTAGTGAAGAATAGAATTTGGCAATAGCAATACGAATTACAACGTGAACTATTTTAGATAGAATACTCCCTTTAACCTAGCTTCCTCCCAAGGTCTTTGCCTTCCGCCTGAAATTTTCTCCACCTCATTTCTTGTGTTCATAAAAATATCTTCAATCCTTTGCGAAATGTTTAACTGCTTTATCAACACTCCTGTGTAAAGACCATTTTTCCCTTCCCCGTCTGACGCAGTAGAGCCAGGGTCGGTAGCATACGCTATTAAAGTTCCGCTTGGCGTTTGCACGGGAGCGAGCCCAGTGCCTCCGCGTTTACCTGTTGGGAACGGATTGTTGCGACAAGCATCTAAAATAATCATGTTCAACGCTTCGTCATTGGCAAACTCCATTGTTCTAATCACGCCCGTAAGCGGTATTGCTTTTAGTTTTACATCCAAGGCAGATTCTATGTTAGCATCTATCGGTATTAGATAGTTGGTTCCGTCAACTTCAAGGCCATGTCCAGCATAGTAAAATAGAGAAATATCAGCATCAACTATAGCGTGGCCAAAGTTATAAATGGAATTTTTTATGGACTCATAGTTCCCTTCTAAAACAGAAGTAACTTCAAATCCCAATTGTTGCAAAGTGGCGGCTATCTCCTTTGCATCGGTACTAGAGTGAATCAATTTGTTGGCGAAGGCATAATTTGAATTACCAATTACTAAGGCTTTTCTTTTACCTTTTTGAGGGAAATGATTAGTTTTTTCGATCGTAGCAGAACTTGGCTGAAAGGTTACATAGAAATCCTTTTCTGTTACAACAGAAGTTGAGTTTTGAACTGAAATACGAATTCTATTTTTTCCTTTTTCTAAATTAACATAGGCAGCAAAATTTCGGTCTTTAGGTTCAATCACTTCTCCATTAATAAATACTTTGGCAATTGTACCCTTTCCATCAATATAGCCCTCCACATTTAAGCTGGGCTCATTTACAATTTGGTCTCCATAGTTTCGGCTCAATGCGGGTTTCAATATTTTTATTTCAGCTGGATTGTTTCGCACAATTTCATATAGATATAGATTTCCTGAAATAGTACCAACGGCCAAGTATTGATTATCATCTGAAATTGAAATAGCGGTTGGTTTTTCATCTACTGACACAACGCTGACAGCTTCGGCCTTCTCCAGATTCAACAATACAATAGCTTGGGAATTAGTGGAATAATAGGCCACATGCGAAGGCCCTGGTCCTACCGCCATGCCATCAATGGGATATTTGATGGAAGCTTTTCTCACCTCTTGTCCCGTTTGCCAATCAAAAGATACAATCCAGTTTCTGCGCTCTAGTTTATTGCTGGTGTTTAAAAAACCACCTTGTGGTATAAATACTTCTTCCATGCCCAACAAAAATTTATCGGCACCATTGTTGGAGCCCGATGTTCGAATGATGGTACTTGAATTGGCATACTCATCACTTTTAAGATTAAGCTCACGTAAAAATTTTTGGTTTAAAGGATTCCATGAATAAGTTTCGCCTGTAGTTGAGATGATGGCAATCTGTTGCGCAAAGCGGTCGTACCCTAAATAGCCAACGTCTTTTACTTGATTTTTTACTGAAATCCGGCCGGCAGTCATATTTGCTTTTAAATCAAACAATTCTACTATGTTTTCCTTTAAAAAAGCAGCCACATATTGGCGGGTGGGGTCTAAGCATGCTTGCCTTATGCCTACCGATAACTGAGAAGTTGATAAAGGCTCGCTGGCCACCACGCTTAGGCGCTGTAGCTGCCCGGACTTATCTACTACCAATAGTTTCTCTTCTTCATAAAATTGGTGCAGCATAATAGTGGAGTTGGAAATTATCTCTTTCACCTTTTGCCGCTTTTCTATTTGCCAGATGGACACCTCTTGCTTTGTATTTAAAACAGAAATGAATTTTGACAGTGGTGAAAAGGAAAGTGAGGATATTTTTTTTGAACCCACATTAAATTTGGCAAGGGGGGTAAGGTAGATATCTTGTGCAAAGCAGCGATAGCCCATTATTCCGACTATTACCAACAGAAAAGTTGCAAACCAATGTTTTTTTTTCATGTGCAGTATTAATTTTTTTGACTACTTCGTGGATAGACTAAAAACGTTAATTGCAATTATTATACGTGTATTTAATAACGGCACTATCGGAGCTGGTTACTTGAATTGGATAACCGTTGCTATTGTATTGATAGGTGGATACAATAGTTTTGGCCCTATCAAGACATACTAAAGAGGCTGTTGCGCATGTCAAAGTGTTACTCGTAACGTTGTTAGTAAAATTCGGGATATCAAAGTTTGCGTTAATGTCGAAGAATGGGTTGGCAAGTTTTTTGTCATCCCAAGTGAGATCCGTTGTACTGTACTTAGCTCCATCTGAATAATGATCGACACTTGATGGGTTTTTAGTTACAGTATTTGGATATGCGTAAACATAGTAGCTCTTTATCACTGGACTACTTAGATAACCGATTGACTGATCTACTCTATTCAGTTGACCATATGAATTGTAGGAGTATTTGTACTGAAAATATTCTCCCGTAGTTAGCGTAACATTTCTGCTATCGGGGTATTTGTTACTGCTGGTGTATGTAAATTCTACCAATTGGACTTCATCAATGCTACCTGCGCTCCCTACAAGATTGAATTTAACAATTCGACCGTCAGCATCGTAATTAATATTATAACTGTTGCTGATGTTGCTCACTGTTTTGGTAAAGGTGTAAAATGTGGGTTTATTGTCGCTTCCATAAATGATTGTAGCTTCTAAAGTGGATGTGATTCCAAACCGACTTAGCGCGGTTTTTGAGAGCTGGCAAGCAGTTGAAGCTGTTGAAGCAGTACAATCTCCAGTACCGTTTACTAAATTTAGCTTAGTACCATTAACTGATGAATTGAGAACACCTGCATCTAAAATTAGTTTATTGTTGTCTCCATTCCAATAAATTAAGTACCCAGTGAACCCTGAATCCCCCAAATTACCACCAACTAGTTTTCCTTTGTATGAAACCAGTAGCTGGCCTATTTGATTTCCTGGAGTTTGGCCTTTTGCTTTTAGTTGGCCTGGTAAGTACTCAACTCTTATCCCTCCCAGAAAACTACATTTATCTGCCGCCTGCATACCATTGCCTGAAGCTATATTTGCGTTACCAGATTGTTCCCTATCATCATAAACTCCGTTTTTATTAAAGCCGTAAGGAAGTCCATATTTGACTGGGAAAGGGTCGAGAAAACAAAAGTTATAACTAGTACCATCACTACCTTTTGCACCCCAATTGCCAATTGTTTTAATTCTAACTACAGAACCGATACCAGTTATGAAGGCAGTTTTGTATACTAATTGAATAGATGTGTATCCAGGAGCTAACGATTTAAGGCTTCCGTTGCCATCAGCGATCATTACTGATGGATAATCAACGGCAATTTGGTCCGGGGATGTTTCATAAGCATCTAAAAAAAATATATTGTTTTTCCTTCCGAATTCAAAAACGGATATTTTTATGGGATCTGCTGTTAGATCAGGACTATTGAAAATGGAAGGAAAACTATACGATTGAAAAGAAGTAATTATATAGTCTTTCAATTCTGAACTATTGACGGCCAAAATAAGATTGCCGTATAAAGAATTGTCGTTGTGCTTAGCCAACAAGTGAAAAATTCCTTGTTTAGACGCAGTTATGGTTTTACCAGAAATAGTGATGCCGCTATTTTGTTCCTGAACTTCAAAAGTAGGTGTAGCGGAAACCGAAATTCCTTTAAAATCAGTTATTATATAAGCTGGAATATCTAAAGGACTACCTGGTTTCAAAGACAAAACATAAGGTTCAAATACGATATTGGCAGGACCAGAAGGGATGGCTACTGTATCGGGTACTACTGAAACTTGTATATAACCGCTTCCGTGCGACTGGTCGCCTACATTGATAAGGGCTTCGCCTAAATTTGTTGCAGTTACATTCCCATTACTTACCGTCAAGGCCGAATTGTTATCAACACTCCAAGTAAATCCCGGTTGTAAGGAAACGAGAGTGCCATCACTATTGTATAGTTTTGCAGATACCGAACCAGTATTACCAATGTGCAGTTTTAAGTAATTTGTACTTGAATGAATTTTGCCCGATGATGTCGGTGGAATAGGTGTTAGTTTAATTGATACTCCAGGTGTAATTAAGACAACACTGCTATTGTTAGTAGTAGTCGATTGGTTAATATTATTGTCCTCTTTGTTACAGGCTATTATTAAAATGGGTATTACAAATAATTTAAGTCTGTTTGCTAATCTAGTTCCGTCTGTTATGGTTGTTAAAACAAAACGAAATAATAAATATGCCAGTTGCATCATTTTTATCATAATCATAAATTTTATTTTTTTGGTTACATAGGTCGCTTCGTCACTGTGCCTTTTTAGTCTTTTTGAACAATACACCGATGCCAGCAGTCATATCAAACTGAGATTGGCTATTTGCAAATGCACTATAATTAGGGCCAATAAAAATAAATACATTATCATTGAGGTAAGATCGAATACCTGCTTTCGCACCTACGCCCCCAGAGGTAGTGGTGGATTTTCCTGATCCTGTGTCGATCGTTGATGAATTGATAAGGTATTGTGCGCCCAAATAAAAAACAAACCTTCCATTTTTGGAAAGAATGTTAAAACTCGCAAATGGCGAGATACCACTAAATGAAAACTTATCTGAAAATGATCCAGAGTAAGATAATCCTAATTCAAAATGCTTTGTAAAAAATTTACTGTACGAATATTGAAAATTAAAGGAAGATGTAGATGACCCTGATGATGTGTTACTTCGGAAGGAAGCAGATAGTGACATTTGGGTATCTCCTTTTTCTTGTTGTGCAATAGCATCTGTAAGCAGCAAATGCATTACTAATACGATGAATGTAGTCTTGTGTAACATATTCTTTTATGGTTAAA
>JAYVPS010000156.1:0-22877 GCA_043757225.1 Cytophagales bacterium
ATGGTATGATGGCCTATTCTCAAATATTAAAAATATAAACCTGCCACTAAGTCTGACAGGTTAGTACAAAATATTTCTACTGCAAAATCTGGGTTTAAAGGCAATAATTCGCTCTGGCATCATTGTTCGCCATTATATAAGTGTAAAACTAAAGACGCAATAAATTGCATTCAGTACTCGGTGAGGGAACAAAATTCGCAATAGAAATTCTAAACTTCTTAAGCAGTTCGTTAAGTATTAATTGTGATTAATGTTCGCTTATGAATCTACTCGAAGAGTTAAGTGAAATTCAGTGAAAGTAATTCACTGGCAGTTTTTTTAAGTAAGCTATTATAAAGTATAGGAGTCAAGATTTGGCGCGCGTTAATTTTTGCTGGCCAAGTAATCAGTCTATGATTCTACGTGCTAAACGAAAACGTTTTAAATAATAGTCGGAGTACAAATTGGTTTCAACCACGCCTAGCGAGGTGGAAGCGTGAATAAACTTAATGTCTTCTTTGCCTTTTACAACGGTAACCAAGCCCACGTGCGTGATCTCTCGTTTCTTTTTACCAGTGGCAAAAAAAAGGAGGTCGCCTGGTTGAAGGTCTTTGATTTTTATTTTTTCACCGAGCAGAGCCTGGGCATCGGCTGTACGCGGCAAGGTAAGGCTGATGGCATTGTAGGCATTGCTCATTAGGGCGGAACAATCGATACCGGAGCGGGTAGTGCCGCCCCATTTGTAGGGCGTGCCAGTAAATGACCGTGCTGCCTTGATCACTTCGTTTACTTCTTTGTTTCTGACTTTTGCTTTTCGCGAAGCCGAGCAAGCAGCTAACAATAAAAACAGAGCAAAAATCGCAAGTCTTTGAAAACTTAATTGCCTAATTTTGCTTTTTAACAGCATATTCATTTAGTAAGCAAAGTTAACAGATAATGGTATACAAGAAAGAAATAGAATTACTTGATCAATCAATCGTTGGAAGCGAGATAATCGAGCAGTTGGTTTCGGTAGTGGGAAAGGGGTTCGTGATGATTGACAATGAAACCCGAAATGAATACGGACACGACAAAACCGAGGACTATCTTTTTTTGCCCGATGTGGTAGTGAAGCCGGGCACTTCACAAGAAGTGAGTGAGCTTTTAAAAATTTGCAATCACAATAAAATTCCAGCTACGCCACGAGGTGCCGGCACAGGTTTAAGCGGTGGTGCGTTACCTGTGAAGAGTGGTGTGGTAATATCGATGGAGCGTTTTAATAAAATTCTTAGCATCGATGAATTGAACTTGCAGGCCGTGGTAGAGCCGGGTGTGATTACCGAAGTATTTCAAAATGCTGTAAAAGAAAAAGGATTGTTCTATCCGCCTGACCCCGCCAGCAGTGGTTCTTGCTTTTTGGGCGGCAACTTAGCCAACAACTCAGGAGGGCCTAAGGCTGTGAAGTATGGCGTTACGCGCGATTATGTATTGAACATGGAAGTAGTATTGCCCACAGGGGAAATCATTTGGACGGCCGCAAACGTGCTAAAGAATTCAACGGGCTATAATTTAACTCAGCTCATGTGTGGAAGCGAAGGAACGCTTGGAATCATTACCAAAATAGTTTTTAAACTTCGTGGTTTTCCTAAAAAGAATGTGTTGATGATGATTCCGTTCAGCACGAATGAAGAAGCCTGCAAGGCTATTGCCTCTATTTTTGTGGAAGGCATAACGCCATCAGGGGTTGAGTTTTTTGAAAAAGAAGCTGCCGCCAAAACTTTTGATTATTGTGAAAAGGTATTGAACAGCCCCGTAACCACTAAGTTGACGGAAGGTATGAACGCCTATTTGCTTTGCGAACTGGATGGTAATGATGAAGAGGTGCTGATGCGCGATGCTGAACGAGTAATGGGTGTGGTAGAAAAATTTGAAAGCGGTGAAATTTTGTTTGCCGATACAGAAGCGCAAAAAGCAGAGCTCTGGAAGATTCGTAAGAACATATCTCCTGCTGTAAACTGGTACACGCTCACCAAATCTGACGATGTAGTTGTGCCGCGCTCCAATTTGCCAAAGTTGATCAGCGGCATAAAAGAAATCGGCAAGCGGTATAATTTCAACACCGTTTGTTTCGGTCACCTAGGTGATGGTAACCTGCACGTAAATATTTTGAAAGAAAATCTCAGCGAAGAATATTGGAACACCAAGGTGAACGATGGCATTGGAGAAATCTTTAAACTAACGGTGAGCCTTGGCGGAACACTTTCGGGCGAGCATGGAATTGGCATAGCGAAAAGGCCATACATGTCTATCGCCATGAGTGAAGTAAACTTAAACCTGATGCGCGGCATTAAAAAAGTATTTGACCCGAATGGGATTTTAAATCCGGGAAAGATTTTTTAATGAGTACATTGATCACTAAATATAATGTGTGGAATTACCGGCATTTTCGCATTTAACCTCGTTGGCAAATTCAACCTTATCAATGTTACAGCTGCTACACAGGCATTAGAGAAGCGCGGCCCGGACCATCAGGCAATTTATCATGATGAGTTTACAGGCCTTGGTCATCGCAGGCTAAGCATCATCGATACCAGTGCCGTTGCTCACCAACCGATGTGGGACGAAACCAACCGTTACTGCATTATCTTCAATGGAGAGATTTTTAATTTTCAGGAATTAAAAAAAGAGCTGGAACAAAAGGGGATTCCCTTTTTCTCACACTCGGACACAGAAGTTCTGTTAAAGCTCTTCATCCTTGAAAAGGAAGAATGCCTCAACAAGCTCAACGGATTTTTTGCTTTTTGTATTTACGATAAACAAGAGCAGACTTTCTTTCTTGCGCGCGATCGCTATGGAGTAAAACCGCTCCTATACCTTTTTGATGAAGACAAATTTCTGTTTGCTTCTGAGATGAAATCGATTCTCGCTTATGGCATTGAGAAGGAACTTGACATTACTGCATTGCATACGTATCTGCAACTGAATTATATTCCGGCACCACGCACAATATTTAGATCCGTAAGGAAACTAATGCCGGGGCATTATATGAAGGTCCGGAGTCGGGAGTCGAAGGTTCAAAGCTATTACTCCATTCCCACGGACTATCAATCATCGACCATCGACTCCTACGATCAAGCCAAACAGAAATTCAAAGATCTATTGGAGGCTTCGGTGCAACGCAGATTGATAGCCGATGTGCCGCTTGGAGCATTTTTAAGTGGGGGCATTGATTCTTCTGTCGTTACCGGATTAGCCGCCAGACACAAGCCTAACCTTCATACTTTTTCCATTGGCTTCCGTGATGAAAAGTTCTTTGACGAAACCCACTATGCCAACTTAGTGGCCAAGCATTTTAAAACAGCGCACACCGTTTTTTCTTTAACGAACAATGATCTCTATCAACATGTTCATTCTATTTTAGATTATATCGATGAGCCATTTGCTGACTCCTCTGCTATCAATGTTTATATTTTAAGTAAAGAAACTCGCCAGTACGCCACGGTGGCACTTTCCGGTGATGGTGCTGATGAGCTAATGGCCGGGTACAATAAACACGCTGCTTTGTATCGAATAATCAATAATGGCTGGAAAGAATCTCTGGTGTCTTCTCTCTTGCCTCTATGGAAAATACTGCCGCAATCGCGCAACAATTTTTTTGGAAACAGGGCAAGGCAACTTCAACGGTTTGCGGGGGGAATGAAGTCGTCATCCAAAGAAAGGTATTGGCGATGGGCAGGTTTTGCGCAGGAAGGAGATGCTTATAATTTATTTTCGACCCAAACGAAGGAAGGCCTGAATCAGCAGGAATATAAATCGTTCAAAGACGAAATTCTTAAAACCATTCCTGCCAAAGAAAGCATGAATGATATTTTGCTTACCGACATGCAATTGGTGTTGGCCAACGACATGCTGACCAAGGTTGACTTGATGAGCATGGCCAATGGATTAGAAGTACGTTCTCCCTTCCTTGACGTTGAATTGGTCAACTTTGCTTTTTCATTGCCGGATGGTTTTAAAATTAATTCAAGCATTCGCAAGCGCCTTGTTCAAGATGCATTCAAAGAAATGCTCCCTGCAGAATTATATAATCGCCCAAAGAAAGGCTTTGAGGTTCCCCTGTTGAAGTGGCTACGGAAAGAAATGAAATCATTGATGGAAGATGATTTGCTTTCTGAGAAGCTGATCAAAGAACAAGGAATTTTCAATTACCTTGAAATTCAAAAGCTAAAAGCTCAGCTATTTTCTTCTAACCCGGGCGATGTACCAGCAAGAATCTGGGGGCTAATTGTTTTTCAGTGGTGGTGGAAGAAATATGGGGCTAAAAAATAATTTTCTTTGCGCTATCATTAGAATAAAATAAGTAGTCGCTCGTCTTAAGGAAGGGAATGTATGAATGCCCATTTATGAAGCTATTGATTATTTTTTTTATTGCAATCTTCGCTTCGGGCTTTGGGCAAGAAAACTGCAAACTGCAAATCAAGAAAGACAGTGTTACAATCTATACCTGTACCATAAAGAATTCTAAGTATAAAGCAGTAAAGACTGAGTTTACATTGAATGCCACATTCTCTCAAGTGGCTACGATGGTTTTAGACATTGATCGATACCATGAGTGGCAATACAAAACGATCAGTGCCAACATCTTAAAAACGATCAGTGACCACGAAATCCTCTACTATACAGAAGCCGCAGCTCCTGTCATTACAAGCAATCGAGATTTTGTAATTCACTTAACGATTGATCAAAATCCAAAAACCAATGAAATGATTATCAAGGCTGTTAGCAGGCCCGGCTATATCCCGGAAAAGAAAAATGTTGTAAGAGTACCATTTTCAGAAGCAATCTGGCGCATAACACCAATCGGGAAGCAAAAATTAAAAGTGGTGTATGACATCCAAATTGACTTAGGAGGTGTAGTACCTCCATGGATGGTGAACATGGTAGCCCCAGAAGCCCCCTACGAGACTTTTAAGAAGATGCGCGAAAAATAGGCTCTTTTAAAAGCACTCCACTCTCATTCGTTAAAGATTGATAGCCTCTATCACCTCAACGAGTCAACATACAAGTCTTCCACTTTCTTCCGGGCCCAAGGCGTTTTTCTTAAAAAAGTAAGACTTGATTTGATACTGGGATCATGCGTGAAGCAATTGATGCGGATAATAGTTGCAAGGTCTTCCCAGCCATATTGATCCACCAAATGGTTTAAAATCACCTCCAGCGTTTTGCCATGTAGGGGATTATTGATTTGTTCTTCCATGCCGTCAACAATAGTTTTTAGTTCGAGTTAGTGGCCTGATCAAATTCCTTTGTAAGCTTTTTAATAATTTCGGCTATCGGTTTTATGCTCGTAACGTATTCGATGGCGGGTCCTGCACACCAAACAGTTTTATAGGTAGCACCAAACGCGGCTTTCTCAACGGCTTTCATTCCCCGAAAGGCGATGATCATCTTCGCATATTTCTTTAGCGTTTTATTGTTGTTCAAAATCCATTCTAACCAGGTAGCCTTCGTACCTAATTGTTGGACATACGGAGTGTTAATAACCGTTAGCGCTGACCCTGATAATTTCGTAGTGCGCACAATGTCTTTCTCACCGTAATCTACCATTGCTTGTTTGTACTCAGGCGAAATATCAGCTTCATCACAAGCGATGAAGATCGTACCAACAGAAGCTCCAGCCGCGCCCCAGTCCATCACCTGCTTTAAATCACCACCGGTAGCAATTCCTCCAGCAGAGATGATCGGTAGGCTGCAGTTCTCTTTTAATTGCTTAATCAACTCTTGCGGTGAAATGTTTCCTGCATGACCACCGGCTCTGGAGTTTACCGCGATCACCGCATCGGCTCCCATCTCTTCAACTTTTTTGGTATAGCTAAGGTCTACCACATCACAAAATACTTTGATGCCTAACGGTTTACACTTTTCAATCACCTCACGTGGACTACCCAATGAAGTAATGATGTAGCTGACTTTCAGTTCTAGCAAGGTTTCGAGGTGACCTTTGTACTTAGGATTAGATTTATTGACAATCAGATTTACCCCAAAAGGCTTGTCAGAAAAAGCCTTTATTTCCTCAATAGCCTTTCTAAGCTCTGCATCGGTTCTATAATTTAAAGCCGGAAAAGAAGCTGAAACCCCATTGGCTAAAGCGGTCTTGATCATTTTAGTGTTAGAGATCAGAAACATAGGCGCTACGATCACTGGATAATCAATGCTTAACATTCGGTCTAGCGTGAGTTGGTTCATTTAGATGGAGAGTTAGAATTTACAAGTATCAAAACAGAATGACTTAATAATTAGTGTTCCTCAATTTTGGCCAATGATAAAAACGAATATAAATATTTTTCCTCAATAGAGTACCTATTTTAGAACCAAGAATTAGAAGCCAGAAGCTCTAAGTAACCTATTTCTACCATCCATCAAAATTCAGTCTAAGAAGTGATTAAGAAATAGTCGTTGTCCTAGATTTTTGGTTCCTTTCGAAAAATTAAGAATCACTCACAAGTTGTAAATTCATCACAATGAAAAAAATACTAGCGGCAACATTCGGATTAATACTTTTGGTTTCCCCGGCCTTTTCACAAAAAAAAGGAAAAAAAGATAACCCCGTTGTTTCCCCGGCTCCGGCATCTGTCAAGTCAGATTCCACTAAGAAGAAAGGTGGATTGCAGCCCTACAAACAATTGATTAATTCAAAAGCTAAAACTAAGAAAGGATTATTTACAACCCATAAAATAAATGATGACTATTACTTTGAAATAGCCGACTCCATTCTTGGTAGAGAGTTTATTGCCGTAACGAGAATTTCTAAAGCACCAACGGGTAAGGGCTTTGGAGGTGAAGAAGAAAATCGACAAGTCTTGAGGTGGGAGAGAGGTCCCAATAATAAGTTATTCCTAAGAGCCGCTTTGTATATCAATGCAAGTGGTGATAGTACCAAACCGATTCAGCAAGCAGTACTTAATTCTAACCTAGAACCCATTGCAGCAGCTTTTGAAATTAAATCCATTCGTAAAGATACTTCAGTGGTAATTAATGTGACCGACTTTTTCAAAGGTGATAACCAGCTTATTGCATTGGATCCTGCTACTAAAAGACAGTTTAATCTAACAGCCCTTCAGTCCGATCGTTCTTACATACAAAGCATCAAATCTTTCCCCATTAACACTGAAATTAAAATGGTGAAAACCTATACTTCGGTTACGCCACCGCCATCATTAATGCCCAGCCCTTTCCCCACCACGGTTTTACCCGCTGGCGAAAATACCGGGGTGGTAACAATGGAAATCAACTCATCTATGATTCTGCTTCCAAAAATCCCTGCTCGAAAAAGACTATTTGATAATCGAGTTGGATATTTTGCTACAGGATATACTGTCTTTGGCGAGCAATCTCAACGATCAGAAGCAGAAGTATTTGCGGTACGGTGGAAACTGGAACCCAAGGCAGGTGACATTGAAAAAATGAAAAGGGGTGAATTGGTAGAGCCTAAAAAACCGATTGTATTTTACATTGATCCGGCTACACCTATGCAATGGAGAAAGTATCTTAAGCTTGGGATTGAAGATTGGCAAATTGCATTTGAACAGGCGGGTTTTAAAAATGCTATTTTGTCAAAAGAAGTGGCTCCCAGTGATTCGATTAGCACCGAAGATGCGCGCTATTCTTTTATCCGGTACTTCGCATCGGATATTCAAAATGCCTACGGCCCTAATGTGAATGATCCGCGAACAGGCGAAATTTTGGAAAGCCATATTGGATGGTATCATAATGTAATGAACCTTCTTAACAACTGGTACACGATACAAACTGGAGCTGCCGATCCGCGTTCACGCAAAAAGAAATTTGATGAAGCGTTGATGGGAGAACTCATTCGCTTTGTGGCTTCACACGAAGTAGGTCACACCCTTGGGCTTCGCCACAACTTTGGGTCAAGCTATGCAACACCGGTTGAGAAATTGCGCGATAAAAATTATTTGGAAAAAACAAGCCATACCGCTTCTATTATGGACTATGCCCGCTTTAATTATGTAGCTCAGCCCGAAGATGGAGTTACTAATTTCTTTCCGGGTATCGGTACCTACGATAAATGGGCGATAGAATGGGGATACAAACCAATTTTTGATACTAAAGACGCAGTGGAAGATAAAAAGGTCTTGAACAAATGGACATTGACTCATACCAGTGACCCGATGTATTGGTTCGGATCAGAAATCAACCCTTACGATCCGCGTTCTCAAAGCGAGGACTTAGGAAACAATGCTATGATTGCAAGTGATTACGGAATCAAAAATTTAAAAAGAATTCTTCCTAAGTTGAACGAGTGGTACTTTGAAGAAGCAGAAAAATACACTATGCTCAATGAGATGTACAACCAACTGGTAGGGCAATACAGGAGGTACATGGGGCACGTAACCAAATACATTGGGGGTATTTATGAAACACCAAAGACTACCGAACAGGCCGGCTTTGTGTTCGAGCCAACGCCTGAAAATTTACAACGGGATGCCGTTGCATTTTTAAACAAGCAACTTTTTGAAACACCCAATTGGATGTTAGATCAAAATGTTTTGAAAAGAATTCGCCCCGGGGCAGGGGTAGAAACCTTGCGGACACTTCAAGAGGCAACCATCAACGCTATTTTTGATTACGGCCGCATGCAGCGTCTAATCGAATCCGGTGCGATCAATGCAAATGCCTATAGTCTTGATAACCTCTTCACCGATATTCGCAAGGGAATATGGTCTGAATTGGCAACTCATAAAACGATTGATAGCTACCGCAGAAATTTGCAAAAGGTGCATGTAGAAAAATTGATGGCTCTCCTTTCTCCTCCGGCAGCAAGTAGCAATTCAACCGGAACAGGGTTCTCAAGCCCATTCTTCCCTGCTTCGCCAGCCTCACCCATAGCGGATCCAAAAAAGAGTGATGTAATCTCTCTTGCACGAGCACATCTTGTTCAGTTGCAAAGTGAGATTAATGCAGCCTTGCCTGCAACGGCTGACAGAATGAGTAGATATCATTTGCAGGACGTTTCGGCCAGAATAAAGCAGGCTATTGGAGCCAAAGTAATTTTAGGGCATTTCTAAACTTTTGAGATAATTTTGGACCCCTTCTACTTTGGAAAATACGCATGCCCAATAAGCGATCTATATTTTAAACTGCGGCTCTAATACTGCAACTTAAAACCTCACGACATGGTTATGAAAGTAAAGTAACCAATTTATAAGCTCGTATATTTGCTTATCCTAAGAATAAAAAATGACGCACACCTTTAGCATTAACGGCATGACGTGCAGCGGCTGTGCTACCACTGTATTGAAAGCATTGAAATCTGTAACTCATATCCAAGATGTAAAAATCGACCTGGAAGAATCAAAAGCCGAAGTTATAATGGAGCAGCACGTGTCGCTTAGTCAGTTACAAGCAGCTTTACAACCTTGGCCGGGTTATCAGATTTTAGAAAATAACGAATTGCCCAACACAAGAAAATCTGCCAGCGATTTCTGGCAAGACTTTTCAGTATGGAAACGGGCTTCCCTTAATACCTTAAATTGTCTTGTTGGCTGTTCCATCGGTGACTTCGGAATGGTAATTTTTTTACAAGCATATTATCCCGCTACCTCTATGGCAATTCAAATGGTTTTGGCAACCATAGCTGGGCTAATCACTTCCATTTTCCTCGAAACCATTTTACTTCATACCCGAGAAAAATTTGATTGGGGGCTTGCCTTGCAAACTGCCTTTGGAATGTCATTTATTTCTATGATCACCATGGAACTTGTAATGAATGCAACTGATTTTATGATGACAGGAGGCAAGGCCGCCTTTGGAAACCCTTTATATTGGACAGCATTACTGGCAGCTATGGGAACAGGGTTCTTAGCACCCCTTCCCTACAATTACTATAAGCTTAAAAAATTCAATAGGGCGTGCCATTGATTTTACTTTCCATAAACCAAATTTAAAATGCCTGCCAAACGAATACCAGCTTGCAGTATACGGTACTTTGCTGTATCTAAATTTTTGTAAGAATATTTATAGCTAAGATTACCATCGCCAACGGCATAGAGCGGAGTTCTATAAGTCATGGATTCGGTTGCCCATTCACGAACAGATTTTTTTTGCCACCCAGCGATAGTGGCTTTGGTTGGTTCGCCAAGGGCATCCGCTAGTTCGGTATAACTCAATTTAGTATCATCAATCATATTGCTATCCCAAACGGAATGGAGATTGGTTTCATTACGGAACCATTTTACTCTTACATTATTTCCACCTTTATCATCGCAGCAGCTTACATGCAACGGTTGGTGAATATCACCCACCAAATGAACTAACATTTTAATGTGGGCTATTTGCGTTTGGTTATCAAGCTTCCCAGATTTCAATTCTGCTACCAGCCGTTCAATGGTCATAATCACATCACCGTTTGGGTTTTTGGGCGATTCGTCATACGTCTTTCCGGTTTCAACAGTCACCCAATGCCAATCAGATGTGTAGTTGTAGGTTGAGTCTGAGCGAATCTCGTCCATCCAGGTGCTCACCATGGCCAGTGATTCTTGCCCAAAGAGTTGCCTTATCTTTTTCCCTGCCTTAGCAGATAGGTGACGTTGGGCAATCAGGCCGATAGCACGATGGCCTGTAACACCCCAACCAAACCCAACCAAGTTACAGCAGAATGTCAAAATCAAAATCATGGCGATCTTTCTCATAGTAAATCTATTTCCGGCAATATGCCGATTTTCAACGGAAAGTTAGTTTCCAAACTGTTATATAAAGCTTAAATTTGAATGATGACCAAGGATAAGACCATAAAGCTATCAGCTATTCTTATTGCCAACCAATTGGATATAAAGACGATTAAGGCATTCTTGGAAATCAAGCCGGCTTCCGAATCTTCTACCGAACTGCTGTTTAGTTTTGGGAAGGATCAATATCAATACTATTTTAATTATGGTGTGATTGTTTTCTCCGGCCACTCCGAAGAAGAAATTAAAATTGCCGTTAAGTCTATTCAGTCATGCCTCAAAGACCCGAACAACGACTGGCTGCGCGATGATCACGAGATTAGCGTTCAGCCCGGTAATATGGAATTTGAATTTGATCAACTCATCGTTGATCATTTAGATGCCAAAGTAATTCGCATTACTATGTTCAACCTGGCTCAATCGGTAGCGTTAGATCGGTATCATGGCATTACAGAAAACTTGCTGACGGAAATAAAGGGTTTCACTCGTGACTTGGAGCGTACCGGAAAACTTAGCATTGGCAGATTAGAAATGATCAAGTTTATTGGCAAGGCGCTCAGCACCCAAAATGATATTGCTGACAACATTTATATTTTTGATGCACCTGAGCAGGTATGGGACGATGAATATTTAGATCGCCTTCACAAAGGCTTGATGAGGCATTTTGATCTTCGTGTACGCTTCAGCGAAATTGAATATACCTTGCGAATCATAGAAGATAACCTTCGCGTATTTCGTGAGATCTCACATCAACGCGAAAACAGTACGTTAGAATGGATCATTATCGCCTTGATACTGGTAGAAGTGCTAAACCTTTTCATATCAAAAATTTAATAAGATGCCCCATCGTCAAGCGCATTTCTTAAATTTTGATATTAAGGCCCAGCCCGATGAAGTTACCTGTGGCCCAACGTGCCTTCATGCGTTATACGAATTTTATAAAGATGATATTTCCCTCAAGGAAGTAATTAAGGAAGTAAAGCAATTAAAGACGGGTGGCACCCTTGCAGTGATGTTGGGTAATCATGCTTTGAAGAGAGGCTACGAAGCCCACATTTACACATACAACCTTACCATCTTTGATCCCTCCTGGTTTTCCGGATCACATCAAAAAATGATTGTCAACCTCAAAAAACAAATGAGGTACAAATTCAAAAGCAGAAAACTTAACGAGGCATCTAAAGCGTATATAAAATTTTTAGAATCGGGAGGCAAAATATTTCAAACAGAGTTAAACGAGACGCTTATTAAAAAATATCTGAAAAAGAATATTCCGGTTCTTACCGGGCTTAGTGCTACCTACTTGTATGGCACTCCTCGAGAAATCTCACACAACAATAAATTTGATAGTATTAAGGGCGAGCCGGTCGGGCATTTTGTAGTTATCAATGGGTATGATGAAGAGACCAATAATGTTTATCTGGCAGACCCCTTCAACCCTAACCCAAGAAAGAGTCAATATTATAGTGTTAGCTTTGACAGGCTAATCAACAGCATTATGTTAGGCATTGTAACGTATGACGCAAATCTTTTAATCATTCAACCAAAGAAGTAAATTAGTTAATTAAAAATGCCTAAGCTAATTGTAGTTGAGAAACCGGAAACATGGCAGTTCAATCTTGAGGATGTGGACGTTATTACACCGGAGAAATATATTTCTGAAGAGGCTTTTCAGTCCGTAAAAAATTTAAAAGTCATTAACCTTTGCAAGTCTTACCAGTACCAAAGTGAAGGGTATTATGTCTCGTTGTTAGCGGAGGCTCGTAGTCATAAGGTATTACCGGGCGTCTCCACCATTCAGGATTTTAGATTTCCATCCATCTTACGGGATGACTCGCAGGATTTTGATGAACTGATTCAGAATACTTTTAAGAATGAGCCTTACGATCGGATTGAGTTCAATATTTATTTTGGTAGAGCACAATCTGAAAATTTGAATAAGCTGGCTCAGCAACTTTTTCAATTAGTACAGGCGCCTTCTATTCGGGCTTCTTTTTCTAAAAAGAATAAATGGGTTCTTCATAATATAAAACCCATTAGCATAAACGAAGTGCCCGATAGCGACAAGCCGCGATTGGTTCAGGCATTAGAGAAGTATTTGCATCGCAAACGGGATTACAAAAGCGACCGGAAGAAATATGATCTCGCCATCCTGGTTAATCCCGATGATCCCAATCCTCCTTCAGATGATCGCGCACTGAAACGATTTTATAAAGCAGGCTTGGAGGCAGGGTTCAACACAGAATTTATTACCAAAAATGATTTTGACCAACTCATTCAATATGATGCGTTGTTTATTCGGGAGACTACGAATGTTAACCACCATACATTTCGCTTTGCGAAAAAAGCGGCCTCCCTTGGCCTGATTGTAATGGACGACCCTCAATCAATTTTAAAGTGTACCAACAAAGTCTATTTGCATGAATTGCTTACCGCCAACAAAATTCTAACACCAAAATCATTTGTGATTACTGAGGAGAATTGTGATGCACTTCCTGCAAAAATGAGTTTCCCGTTTATTTTGAAGCAACCCGATGGCGCTTTTTCAAAGGGTGTTTTTAAAATTAAATCCCTGCAAGAATTTAAAACCGTGCGCGAAAGCATGTTTGAAAAATCAGATCTGTTAATAGCTCAAGAATTTTTGCCAACTCCATTTGATTGGCGTGTTGGCATCATTGACGGACAGGTGATTTATGTTTGCAAATATTTTATGGCAACCAAACACTGGCAGATTATTAACTGGAATGCAAACAAAGAAAAATCGCAGGAGGGCGAAGTTGAGTGCGTTGCTATTGACAAAGCTCCTTCCGGTCTTTTAAAGACAGCTCTCAAAGCCACCAATCTTATCGGAAAAGGATTGTACGGTGTGGACATGAAGGAAATCGAGGATAAATTCTATGTGATTGAAATCAACGACAATCCTAACATTGATGCGGGCATTGAGGATAAAATACTAAAGGATAAATTGTACGACATTATAATAGATGTATTTCTGACCAAAATAAAATCAAAATGACCCAACCCGCGCGCATCCACTTATTTCAGGCCTTCGGTATTGAGCTGGAATACATGTTGGTCGATAAGGATACACTGGCTGTTAAGCCCATTACCGATGAAGTGCTGAAGCACGAATTGGGAAATTATGGTAGTGATTTTGAAAATGGAATTGTTACTTGGTCAAATGAGTTGGTGCTTCATGTGATTGAATTGAAATCCACTCGGCCTGAACTAAATTTTAACGCGCTAGAAAATGGGTTTGCTGACGATATCAGAAAAATCAATGCCATCTTAGATAAATGGAATGCTATGCTAATGCCAACGGCAGCGCATCCGTTTATGAATCCCCTTACAGAAGCCAAACTATGGCCGCATGATAGCAATGAGGTCTACGAACTCTACGATAAAATTTTTAACTCAAAAGGGCACGGCTGGTCAAACTTGCAAAGCACCCATTTAAATCTTCCGTTTTATGATGATGAAGAATTTGCCAAACTACACGCAGCCGTTCGATTGATATTGTCGATTCTTCCTGCACTTTGTGCCAGCTCACCTATTTTGGATGGAAAGCTTACAGGTGTCCTTGACACGCGACTTACTTACTACAAAACCAATCAGGCAAAAATTCCTTCCATCACAGGAAAAATAATTCCTGAGGCTATTTTTTCCAAACGAAATTATTTGAATCAGGTATACGAAAAAATAAAGTCTGATATCAGCGTACATGACACCAACAATATTCTAAATCCTATTTGGGTTAACTCGCGCGGTGCTATCCCGCGCTTCGACCGTGGTTCTATTGAAATCCGAGTGATGGATGTGCAAGAATGCCCCGCTGCCGACATGGCCATTATTGAATTAGTGATTGAAACCTTGAAGGCGCTTGTAAATGGTAAGTTCATCGGCCTAGAAGAACAGATGAAGTATAAAACTGATGTGCTGGTTCAGATTTTCGATAGGACTGTTCACACAGGCCTTGAGACACACATCGACAACTTAGACTATTTACATGTCTTTGGATTAACAGCGCCCTGTACCGCCCGCGATGTGTGGCAAAGGATTATCAATAAATTGACGGCCTCGGGCAACACGGCACTAGAGAAATGGAAGCCTGAATTGTCCGTCATCCTTACCGAAGGCACGTTATCCGATCGAATCATTAAATCATTAAATGGAGATCACTCAATAGAATCCATTAAAAAAACCTACAAACAGTTGAGTGGCTGCCTGGCACAGAATAAGATGTTTATACCTTAAGCTCGCAGAGCATTTCTCTGTGCGACTCCACGATTTGCACTACGTGGCTTTGGGCAGGCCACCAATTATTGAAGCCCCTAAGAACCTAGAGTAGGAGCAATCACCTCAAAAAATAGTGAGAGTAAAATCAGCCTCTATAAAACCAATATTTTTAAAAAAATGAGAAAAACTTACCGTCAGAAATATTACAGTACTCCAAAATTTAGGTTACTCACCCATACACCCATTCCATAATTGTCACCGAAGCCAAATAAATTAAAATGATGGATACAATATTTAAAAGTATCCCAGCCTTCATCATATGCTTTACTTTCATGTGACCGCTTGAAAAAACAATTGCATTCGGTGGCGTGGCCACGGGGAACATGAAAGCCATACTGGCGCCAATCGTTACAGGCATTCCTAACAATATCGGGTTCACACCCAAGTTAGTAGCAATACCAAATACTACGGGTAGAAAAATCTGAACCAACGCTACGTTACTCATCAACTCAGTAATAAAAACAGAGGCGGTGATCAACCCAAACAAAAGCCATTGTGTTGAGGGACTTTGCTCTGCAATTTTTGCCCCCACAGCTTGAATGATGCCAGCGTTAGAAAGCCCGAGAGCCAAACAAAGCCCACCACCAAATAGAATTAAAATACCCCACGCCATTTTTTCAGTATCACTCCAGCGCAAAAGAAATTTCATTTGTTTCCAGTCAACAGGGGTGGCAAACATCAACACACCACCCGTCATGGCAACGTTGGTATCATTCAGTATTTCCTTGCCTAACAATAAGTTGATCGCCTGTTGAAAAACCCACATCAGGCACGTAATACTAAAAATCACGATCACCAATTTTTCTTCTTTGCTTATATTACCGAGCTCAAGCAATTTAATTCTAATCAATTCATCTGAGCCCTTTACATTTTTTATTCCGTTGACAAAAAGAATTTTAGTGATGATGATGTAAGTGGCCAAAAGTATCAACGCCATCAACGGCACACCCACCAACATCCATTTTCCAAAATCTAATTTTTGATGATAAAATTGATCTAGCAATCCGGCAAAGACTACATTGGGTGGAGTGCCTATGATAGTGCCGATACCGCCAATGCTAGAGGCATAGGCCACCATCAACATTAATCCAATGGCAAAATTACGTTCACCCTTCGGCAGATGCTCGTTCGGCATCGAAGGGTCACTCTTCAATAAATTTATTACTGAAATTGCTATCGGCAACATCATCATGGCCGTTGCGGTATTGCTGATCCACATGCTGATGAAGGCCGTTGCCAGCATAAAGCCTATAATAATTCCGTTGCCCGAGGTGCCGGTAAATTTTATCAAATTCAGGGCAATGCGTTCGTGCAAGCGATGTTTCTCCAAAGCCAAAGCAATCATAAATCCACCCATAAACAGAAAGATGATTGGGTTAGCATAAGGCGCAGCGGCTTCGCTCATTTTCATGACTCCCAAAAACGGAAAGAGTACCAATGGCAATAGCGCGGTTATGGCAATCGGCACCGCTTCTGTCATCCACCAAATAATAATCCACGCTGCCAACGCCAATACCTTCCCGGCATTGGGCGAAATAAAAGAAGAGTTGATTGTGAACAGCAGTATGAAAAAGGCAAGAGGGCCTGATATAAAACTTAATAGCTTCCATTTGTTACTTTCCTGCCTCTGCATCTAATTATTATTAATTTGGGTTAAAAAAAATAAAAAAAGCGAAGGGTTGCTTCGCTTTTTACAAGATTTATTTTTTATTTATGCTTGGCTCCCTTCGGTAGGCGCTTTAGGATTACCAGGTTTCACAACAATAGTGCGTCCATCTAGCTCTGTTTCATTCAATGCGGCAATTGCCTTCAGGGCATCTTCGTCATTCGCCATCTCTACAAAGCCAAAACCTTTTGATCGGCCAGAGTCTCGATCCTTCACAATTTTGGCTGACGTTACTTCCCCAAATTTTGCAAACGCTGCCTCCAGGTCTTCGCGCCTGGTCTTAAAATTTAAACTAGCAACAAAAATATTCATGACTTAAATTGATTTACAAGAACACAAAATAGGAATTATTCGGAACAAATCCAATAGCCCACAAGGTACTTTGCCTCAAGGGTGAAGCCAAAGGCATCACCCCCTTAACATCTCTCGTGCATTTTCGAGCGCTAAGGAAGAAGGGTTTGCACCAGCAATCATTTTGGCGATCTCATCTACTCGCTCTTCAGCGGCAAGTTGCTTGATCAAGCTAACGGTCTTAGCGGCTTTGTTATCCTTGTAAACAAAATAATGCGCATCGCCTTTGGCTGCAATTTGCGGGAGATGACTAATGGCTATCAGCTGATGGCGAGTGGCCATCTCTTTCATCATCTTACCGAGTTGAATGGCAATCTCACCTGATACACCAGTGTCGATTTCATCTAAAATCAAGGTTGGCAGCGAAGCCTTTTCGGCCATCACATACTTTATGCTAAACATCAAACGAGAAAATTCTCCGCCCGAAGCAACTTGAACTAACGGCCTTGGAGCGATTCCTTTGTTGGCGCTAAAAAGAATTTCAATACTATCGCTACCTGAAGAAGATGGGCTACTTATTGAATGCTCTACTTTCAGTACTGCATCCGGAATGCCCAAGTCTTTGAGCAGTTGTGTCAATTGCTTGCAGATCGCAGCAAAAACTTTCTGTCTCGATTTGCTTAGTTCCAACGCTTTAGTACCCAGTACATCTTCCGATTTTTCTAAGGTGTTTTTTGAAGTCTGTAATAACTCATCTAGATTAATAACCTTATCAAATTTCTGTTGCAACGATTCTTGCAACGCCAAGAGTTGAGCAACATCCAGGGATCGGTGTTTTTTCAAAAGCTGATAAATAGTACTAAGTCGATCTTTCGTCTCTTCGCTATGTTTCGGATCAAACTCAACTTGCTCTCCTTCTCGCTCAATTTCATTCGTCAAATCATCTAACTCAATTCGTAGACTTTCAAAACGTTCATAGAGTTTCGTATATTCCTTCTTATACGTGGAAATCGAGTGGAGTTGATTTCGAATGGTGACAAATGCTGATCGGGCAGAAAACTCGGATTGATCTAATAGTATTAATATTCTTGTCAGAAGAGTTTTGATCTCCTCAGTATGTTCCATCACTTTTAGTTCACCTTCCAACTTCTCTTGTTCCCCTTCTTGCAAAGTTGCTTTTAAAAGCTCCTCTAACTGAAATTTTATAAAGTCAGATTCTTGCTTTAACTCGACTGACTCATTCAATAAAGTTTCATACTCGGATTTGGATTTAGAGAACTCTTTCCAAGCTAGTTGATATTCATTTCGTTGTTTGAGGTTAGCTGAATAGGAATCGATCAATCCAAGTTGAAAATTTTTGTTCCCCAGTTCCAAGGTCTCATGTTGGGAATGAATATTCATTAGTCGATCACCAATTTTTCTCATCACCTCCAACGTAACTGGCGTATCGTTGATAAACGCCCGGCTTTTTCCTCCTGGGCTAATTTCTCTGCGAATAACTGTTTGGTTTTCGTAATCTAAATCAGCGGTTTCAAAAATGGATTCCAACCGGTAAGCCGAAATATCAAATGTCCCCTCAACTAAACATTTTTGCTTTTCGTCCCAAAGGGCTTTAGCATCTGCCCGATTGCCCAGCAATAAACCAATCGCGCCAAGCATAATTGATTTACCAGCTCCTGTCTCGCCCGTCACTACATTCAAATGCGCAGACGGACGTATCTCAAGCTCCCTGATAAGGGCATAATTTTTTATAGTAAGGCTTAATAGCATGGGAAAACAAAAATACTATTTGTCGGCTAAAAGCCGAGAATAAAATTTCTCTCTTCATAAAGGGAGAAAAAAGCAAGAAAATCAATTAGAAATAATGCCCTGATAGATATTCCGCTTAGGATCAAGGGCAATGAGAATGTCGTACGCTTCCCTTCTTACATTAAGGTTTCCTTCAGAAAAAATCTTGACCAACTCTGTAGCCTTAGCATCAAAAAAGGAAATCAAGGCAATGGAGCTTGGATAAATCGACCAGACCTTCTTAACATTTTTCAACACCTCTAGGATTTTTGTGCGGCTCTGGTCAGGGTCTTTATCAAACACATCCAAAGCCAAACGATGATAGGCATAGCTATTCTTCCGTAAATCTTGCATCTGTGGGTTGTTCAGTCCTTCAAGTAATGAATAGCGGTTCCTAGTACTACCCAAGGCTGCCCAGCCGGAACCATTTGATGCTTGGGCATTGTTCACAACAATCAATCCCTTTTGAATATATGGATTTCCGCCTAATTCACTAAATGAATCATAATCCATTGCAAGAATGATGTAAGCGTAAAATGCTAATATTGACGTAAGGTTGTTAAGGTAACTATTGTCGTTATATTCTAATGGTTGAGATTCAAGGTATCCAAAATCCCAATCACGATCAGCAAAATTCAATATCACTGTTTCATAATTGGAATTGTATATAGGGCGTGCTACTGTGATTTGCGCACTGGCAGAAAAATTTCCAATGGAGGGCATCTTGTTGATATTTAAGAAAATACCACAGTTAATGCGTTCATGGTTTTTATAGGTATCGTTTGTCCACTTACGGGTGTTCATAAAGTTGGCAATGGCTCTTTCCATGTCTTTAAACACATTCCGATCAGAAGTTTGCACTTGGTCGGCATTGATTGTGACTTTGCAATTAAGTTCTTGGCCAAAGGTAAAATGAGCCAAAAAAAGGATACCGATAACAATCCAGTTATGCATAGAATTGATTTGCTATTGCATTAACGATATCCTTGGCCACTTCTTTCTTAGACTTCAAATTAAATTCTTGGGCTTGGCCTTGGCGGTTGATTATGGTTATTTTATTAGTATCATGGCCAAAGCCAGCACCTTTGTTGTTCAACGAATTCAGGACAATCAAATCAAAATTCTTTGAAGAGATCTTCTTTTGGGCATTAGCTCTTTCATTCTCTGTTTCCAAAGCGAACCCAACGATCAACTGTCCATTCTTCTTTTGTTTGCCAAGTTCCGCGGCAATGTCGGTGGTTCTTATTAATTCGATGGAAAGTTGATCTGTGGTTTTTTTAATTTTTTGCTCAGCCTTTGCAAGAGGCCTATAATCTGCCACAGCCGCTGAAAGTATGGTTATGTCGACAGAAGGGAAAATAGCAGCGCATGTATTAAACATCTCCTCCGCAGAAACTACTCTTGTCAGCTTAATTCCTGAAACATCGGTTGAAATATGGGTAGGTCCGGAAATCAACTGTACTTCTGCGCCTTGTTTTGCCAATTCTTCAGCGAGGGCAAACCCCATTTTACCGCTTGAATTGTTCCCGATAAACCGAACAGGATCTAATGCTTCATAAGTTGGGCCTGCTGTAACCAACGCTTTTTTGCCCGACAACTTTCTTCCATTGAAGAAAAATTTCTCTAAGGCGGAAATGATTTCCTCCGGCTCAGCCATTCGCCCTGTGCCCACTAAACCACTCGCTAATTCTCCGTGAGTTGGTTCAATAAGGTGATTTCCAAAACTAACTAAAGCTTGAATATTATTTTTGGAGGTAGGATGTTGGAGCATATCTAGGTCCATCGCAGGCGCAAAGAAAACAGGGCACCGTGCCGATAGGTAAACGCCAACTAATAAATTATCGCAAAGACCGAAGGCCATTTTGGCAATCGTATTGGCACTTGCGGGGGCGATCACTATAGCATCGGCCCACAGGCCAAGGTCTATATGATTATTCCATAAACCGCTATCATCGTTAACAAAATTCGAGAGAACCTGATTTTTAGATAGCGTAGATAGCGTAAGAGGAGTTATAAAATCTTTTGCGGAAGAAGTCATGACAACTTTTACCTCTGCCCCAGCTTTGACTAACAAACGGACAACGATTGCAGACTTGTAAGCAGCGATACTGCCACTAACGCCAACAATAATTTTTTTTCCGTTTAGCATTCAAGGTTTTTACTCAGCCTTTGCCTCTTCTACACCTTGCTCGCGCATACGGTGCATTAACTTGCCTTCCAAAAATTCCTCGATGGCAGTAGAAGTGGGCTTGGGCATGCGCTCATAGAATTTTGAGATCTCTATTTGCTCACGGTTTTCAAATACTTCTTCAAGATTGTCAACAGTGGTAGCAAAATCAGCCAATTTATTGTTCAACTCTTCTTTGATATTGACAGCAATTTGACGCGCACGCTTAGAAATAACGACTACCGATTCGTATAAATTTCCGGTAGGAGTATAAATTTTGTCTACATCGCGTGTGATGATGGATGGTTGTGTTGCCATTGTTTTTTATGATTTGGATTTAATTTATTGAATTGAATTGAATAACGCTTTCTTTATTAGAGTCTTTTATAAAAGTGCTTTTACCGTATTGAATTTATTGAGTTGACTAAGGCTTTCGCTATAATAACGTTCAGCATCTTTTACAAAAGGGCTATTGGGATAATTATCTACAAGTTCTTTGTAGTACTCTATAGTAGAAGCATATCGATTTTTCTGCTTTGACAAAATACTTTTATGTGCCAGTTTGTATTGAGCTTGCACCTTCAAAAAGGTGAGCTCCTCTAGGTACTGGGAATCAGGGAAATTTTTCTTAAAATTTTCGAACGATACAACAGCAGCCTGATAATACTTGAGTTTGAGGTATAGTCTGGCGTTTTCAAAACCCTTCTTTTCTAATTTTTTTTGCGAGGCTGCAATCACTTCGTTAGCACGATCTGTGAATTTGCTGGTCGGAAATTGATTCACGTAAGTTTGCATAGCACCCATTGCCTCAATACTGCTTTTTTGATCTAGGTTTTCTGCGGGAGAAGCTACGTACAATGAATAGGCATACATAAAATATGCCTCCTCAGCCAATTGACTCCGTCCATAGTTCTCAAAAAATGTCTTAAACTGGTTAGAAGCCAGCAGGTACGTTTTTTCATAATATTGGCAATAGGCCAAATAAAACTCTACTTTCTCTCCTTCCGGTAGACCACGCACAATAGGAAGAATCTGCTCAAATAATATAGCCGTGTGGTAGTAGTCTTTCTTTTCGTAATACTTCAACCCAGCCTGGTATTTCACTTTCCAGTCATCACTTTTCTCAAGCTTTTTAAACTGACTACAAGATGATACTGCCAAAATGAAAATGGTCATAACCATCAGGCCTGGGGTCTTAGAAAGAGTGATTCGGCTGAATTCGCTTAAAATCAAGGGTTACAATTAAGATTAGCCTGCAAATATAAGACACTGGAAGAAATTTTCAATCTCTTATCAATAAATGGAAGTGCAGGAGTTTCAATCATTTATGGCAAATCTGGTATCAATTAGTTAGATCGACCAACTACCATTTTAGTTCTAAAAAAAATACCTGAAAAGTAAGGAATGTTGGGGTATGCTATTTTCTTACCACCAATTTTCGGGTAAGAATACCATTGTTATTTAAATAAACGGTGTAGAAGTAAATCCCAGGTGCCAATTCATCTGCTTGAAGCTTTACTCTGGTTTCTGAAAATGGAAGTTCATAATCACCCATGGGCTTTCCGAGCACATTGTGCAAGGTAATCTTGGCCTTAACTGATTCCAGATGGACTTTGTAATCAATAAAAGCTTGATCTTGTACCGGGTTAGGATAAACGTCATTAATCGTTATCTCCTTAGACTGGTAAACAAATGATTTTCCCGGCTTTTCATCCACAGTTATGTTAAAAGTTCTTTCAACGGCCTCAACCTGACTTCCTTTCGGAAAAAATTCAAACTTCAGGAAAGATTGAGATACTTGGATTCCGCTTTCCAACGTGTAGTATAAATCCTGTAATGTCTCACCGGGCTCTATTCTTTTGGAAAATTCTTCGATCCCTTCATCTAAGCACTTATTGTTGAAACAGAAATAGCCTTTTTGAGTATCCCCCAACTCACCTTTTACCTTGCGAATAACGTAAAA
>JAYVPS010000157.1:0-6011 GCA_043757225.1 Cytophagales bacterium
GGCGTATAACCCAAGCGCCAGCATAATAAAACCCGGGAGAAGTTTAATGAAAATATTTTTCTGGATATGAGGAGCCAATTTAGCAGCCATAAACGTAAAAAGGGTGAGCAAAAGCATTGCACCAACAGAGGTTCCTAATACATAACTATGAATCAGTCCATCGGAAGATAAATGTATCCATCCCTGAGCTTTAAAATAGGCTGTGGCGCCCATCCAATAAGGAATGGCCATTGGGTTGAGAAGGCTTAAAACAATCCCTCGCCTAAAACCACTTTCGCTGAACTTAACTGAAAATGTAGAAGGCTTGCGCGCAGCCCATAAAGTAAAGGAGCCTAAAACTGTCATCGCAATGGCTGTAATCAATTGAAAATTCTCCACAATAACCGGTGAAGAAGTCAGCCAATATTCGAATTCCACAGCTATCCAAGCATAGGGGTATTCAACAATTGAAACGGCTAAGGCAAAACGCAAGGCAGCATTGACTTTCTTTTCTAGTCCTAACTGTAATACCGAGACATTAAGTGTGCCTGGAGGAATAGACCCGATGAAGCTAAAAACTAACCCTGTAAAAAAAACATACAAATACTCCATCAGGATTTAGCTGCCTTAAAACGGTTAAAAATTTTACGCCCTTCGCGGAACGAAAGATACGGAACTCCTCGTTCATGATTTTGCCTGCTGATCTTGTATAGATTTTTCCAATGCGTAATTAAATCTCCAACGCCTTTCCAAAGAGAAGCCCCCGGATGATAGATATGCGCAGGCTCGGCTCCGCAGCCGTTCAACTCAACAATCTTAACAATCCCATTTTCTAAATCCTCCAACGAAGCACAGCGCAAATCATAACGGCCAAAATAAAAATCCTTCACCTGTTTGCTGATTCGATCGAATGAAGCTGAAAGTTTTGGCGTAATCAAATGGTTGCCATTCAAAAAGGTTGTGCCTAAACAATGATTACCAATTGAAACTAATTCCATTTTCTTTCCTGTGGGCAAAATTTCATCCAGTCTTTCTTTGTAAACGGCTGCTAGTATGTTCCATTGAAATCTTGCCCGGTCTTTTTCAAGTATCAATTCTGCTATCGTTTTCTTGCCATCCCCCTCTACTGAAAGAAATTCCTTCATGGTAATCGAATTGACAAAACCATTTTGCTGATCCGGAAAACGAAGGTAGTAAACTCCGAACTCCAACGGCAAGTCCACCAACTCTTGAGCCAGAAAATCAATTTTAATTTCCTTGAGATATTGTAACACATCCTCTTCGCTTTTGATTTTCCGTACCATCCAACCGCGCTCACCCATATCGGGCTTGAAGATGACCGGAAATGATAAACCGTTTTCGCGCAAAGCCAGTAATACACTTTCTGTTGTTGCCGAATGCTTTATCAGAATTGCTTTGGGCTTTACTTCGTTGGGCACTAATTCCAACACTTCAAATTTTGATTCTCCCACCATACCGCCCGTGAGGATACTGGGATTGGAAGCGGAAAAATAAAAGAGCGAACGTTCTTTTATTGCATACCAAATCCAAAGAAAGAGAATGGGAAGTTGAATAATGCCAAATGGCCAATACTCCCAATGGAAAAGTTTGACGATAAAATCTCTGGAAGAAAAACCCGACACTATGTCTAGCGACCGTGGCTATTTTCCACTAACTCCACTTCGTCTTTATAACGAAGCGTAGAAACTGCTACGCCAAAATCGCGCGGAAGCGAAATGTATGGAGCTACTTCATGGATGCCGATTTTCATGATGGCCATGTGGTGTACGGCATGTTCGATGTTGTAGGTAAGTTCACGAAAATAATTGGTAGGGATGGTGATACATTCTTCGTTGTCTAAATTATAGCCTACTTCGAGTTTTAACTCTTGGTCTGTTTTTTTGGAGGAGATAAAATCAGAAATACGTTGGATCATTCCTAATGCAATAAATTTATCGGTTTCAACGAGTTTGTCGTGACTGCGCTTATCGTAATTCACCACGCCTTTTTCATAGCCTTGTTCTAAACAAAGAAAAAATTCTAACGTGTGGCGCAAGTGTTGGCCAATGGTTGAGTTGCTCAGAGCCTTAGACTGCTTGGTAAAATCAGCATCATTCAATCGACAGACCAAGTCAGATAACTGGGCTAGAATGGCATTACAGGCTTGCGACAATTGCATGGATCAAAATTGTGTTAAAGATAAATTAATATTAACAAATGAAATCAACCACCTAACGGATTTAAGGGACAAATTTCTTCCAATTCTGTTCAGCTTTGGTTTTTAAGGGTTTTTCGTTCTTGTTCCAATCTGTGAGCGTGTTATTGCCCCAGAAGTTATAGAAAAGGTATAATTTACCATCCAGAACTTTATAAGTCTCAGGGTCTATTTTCACTTTTTCCCCTGTCTCTCCCATGGCATAGGCACACCATCCGCCATAGGCCGGTTCATATTTTTCAGGGCTACTTTTAAATTTATTGAGATTGGTTAAAGTAGTAAACTGATAAATAACTCCATGGTGATTAAGCAACAAAGATGATTTGCCTTCCAGCGGCTTTCCATCAAAATAACTAACAGGATCATAGCCTTCAATGGCAACGCTTTTTTTAAGGTTGAAATTCTTTATGTGAACGTCATTGTTTTGAGCCTCTAGTAACCCCGAAACGATCACTAAAAGGCTGAGGAGTAAGAATCTCATATAATTTTTTTTGTTAAAAAGCTTTTACGTAGGCCTCAAAATTGGGTTTTCTTTAGATAGCAAATTGTCGGGTACACAACAAAAAATAGAAATGCCCAAAATCCCTCCTTTTTTATAATTTTGCCAACTTTATAAATTGAAATAAGATATTATGGCATTTACTTCTTCCGAGCTGCAACAAGATCACAAAGCAAAGATAAAACAAGTTTACGATGAGGTGGCCAAAGTAGTGGTGGGCCAAAGCTATATGGTCAACCGGCTGCTGGTTGGCTTATTTACTAATGGTCACGTCTTATTAGAGGGTGTACCCGGATTGGCCAAAACGCTTACTATCTCCACCTTGGCACAAGTTCTACATTTGGATTTTCAACGGATCCAGTTTACGCCAGACCTTCTACCAGCCGACTTGATTGGTACTATGATCTACAACCAAAAAGACGGAAAATTTGAAGTAAAGAAAGGCCCTATTTTCGCCAACATAATTTTAGCTGATGAAATTAACCGCTCTCCAGCCAAAGTACAGTCTGCCCTATTAGAAGCCATGCAAGAAAAAACCGTAACTATTGGGGAGACTACCTTTAAACTCGATCGCCCTTTCTTAGTGTTGGCTACGCAAAACCCTGTTGACCAAGAAGGAACATACCCGCTGCCCGAAGCACAGGTAGACCGATTTATGATGAAGGTCTTTGTGAACTACCCTACCAAAGAAGAAGAATTGGAAATCATGCGCAGGATTTCCAATATGCAGTTTGGCTATGAGGTGAATACTATTCTTACCAAAGAAGATATTTTCGCTATCCGCAATGAGGTAAACAAAGTAAAAATATCGGAGTCGCTTGAGAAGTATATCATTGAATTGGTTACGGCTACACGCAAACCAAAAGAATATAAGCTCGACCACGAAGCTCAATACATTCAATTCGGTGCCTCACCCCGTGCCAGCATTAACCTCAACCTTTCTGCGAAAGCTTTTGCCTATATGGATGGCCGCGATTATGTATTGCCCGAGGACATCAAAGAAGTAGCCTTGGATGTAATGAACCACCGCATCCTCTTAAACTACGAAGCCGAAGCGGATAATATTAAAACTGCTGACATCGTGAAAGTTCTGTTGACGAAAGTGCCCATCAGTAAATAGATTTCTGGATTTGTTCCCAAAGTTCAAAATTTAGGTTGCTACTTTTTGAGTCACCCAACTTTAAATTCCATTGGCTAACCAAATATTGCATTCTAATAATGGCAATCATCGCAATACTCTTTTGTATTTCGCTGATAATCCAATTCTATTTTAGACTACCCTAGGCTTCAACCAAAGTACGCCTGATACTTGCTATTTAACAATTTCATAATACTGAATAGACTTACAGGTAATATGCAACGGTCACCTTTGCAGCTTATTCACAATCCTTAATTATGAAAAAATTTTATTATCTGCTACTCTTATTATTGAGTTCTATGGTTGCCAACTCACAAGTCACAACTAGTTCGGTTAGTGGCCTTATCGCAAACGCGAAGAAAGAAGGTTTACCAGGAACAACAGTACAAATTGTCTATGGCCCAACAAACGCCAAAGTAGGCGTTGCCACCAATGGAGATGGTCGTTTTTTTATTCCAAATCTTACGCCTGGTGGACCATATGAAATAACAGTTTCCTACATCGGATTTAAATCAGAAAAATTAGAAAATGTATATCTTAAGTTAGGAGAGTCTACAACGATTGATATTAATTTGTTGGAGGATGCAACTCATTTGGGAGAAGTGGTTGTTAGAGGAGTTACTGCTGATGCTAGTGATAAACTAGGTGCAGCCACAAGTGTTGGAAAAGAATTAATTCAAGGACTTCCTACGCTAAGCAGAAGTTTTTCAGACTTTACCAAATTAACACCTCAATCAAGTAACAATTCATTTGCAGGTACTAACTTTCGTTATAATAATATTACCCTAGATGGTGCTATCAATAATGATGCAATTGGATTCAGTCCCTCATTAGGAGGTATCAGTGGAACGGCTAATCAGCCCGGAAGTAGTACACGTACCAATTCATTTAGTCTTGATGCCATTCAGGAAGTTCAAGTGCAAATTGCACCTTATGATGTTTCATTAGGTAATTTTACTGGTGGTAGTATCAATGCAGTTTCAAGAAGCGGATCAAATAAGGTAGAAGGATCTGTTTATATGTTTGGAAGAAATTCAACCATTACTGGAAATTATAAAGGAAATGATAAAGTAAATAATGGAGAAATGCCTAGTTCGTATTCTGATTATCAAACTGGTTTCAGAGTTGGGTTGCCAATTATTAAGGATAAACTCTTTTTGTTTACCAACGAGGAAGTTACTAATAGTACTGTTCCTCTGTTTTTTAATTCAGGTGCACCCGGGTACTTTTTGGATAATGCTACCGCTACATCGATTAGTAACAAATTACTTACTTTAGCAGGCTCTCCTACTAATGTGTATAATCCCGCAGGAGGTTATGATCCTGGTGCAACCGGAGCTTATAGCATTTATTCCAAGAGTTCTAAATTCTTCAACCGAGTTGATTGGATCATCAATGATAAGCATCAATTAACTATTAGAAATAACACTGTTATTTCAGAAGCTACAAACTTGGAGCGATCAACTACTGAATTCCAATATGGAGGATATGATTTTCTTCAAAAGAATAGTAACACTAGTACGGTATTAGAATTGAAAAGTAGATTTAATAGCAATATTAGTAATAGTTTGATAGTTGGCTATACGGATATTTCAGATAATCGTAATCCATCAGGTACTATCTTTCCACAAATTCAAATTAACAATGTAAATGGTGGAACCATTTTACTCGGAACAAATCGCGAAGCAGGCATTTTTAATATGAAACAAAAGACTTTTGAATTTACAGATAATTTAAAAATCTTATCAGGAAAGCATATTTACGCGCTTGGTACTCACAATGAATTTTATAATATCGATTATACTTTCCTTAATTCATGGAATGGTCGATTTGATTATAATAGCGTAAATCAATTTTTGACAGATGTCCCAGCAAGGATGCGCGCGCTTTATTATCCAAGCCCAAGCAATAATAGCCGTGATTATAATTTAAATAATTCTCCTGGAAAATTTGACATCAGCTTATTAAGCCTTTATGTGCAGGATGAATATCATGTTACCGATAAACTTCAACTTACTTATGGTTTGCGTGCAGATATGGCGGTAGTTCCCAATCCACTGTCTACAGCATCACATGTTAATTTTCCTGAGAATATTACAAACTATGGCTCTAGTTATAAATATGATAACAAAGTATCTCAAATCAATAATAAATTCTTCGGAGATGTCTATTGGTCGCCC
>JAYVPS010000158.1:0-6004 GCA_043757225.1 Cytophagales bacterium
CGCTAAACCAATTCAAATCGTTTAAACCGAAAAACCCTGTAACTGATTATCTATCAATACCTTCAAAGAACTTTTTCTTAAACGTTAGGACGCTAGTGACAAAATTATTATTTATCAGTCAAGCGGAGTTTTTTTAATCAACGAAGTTTTAGCAACCTAATAAAAAGCATAAATTGAAGGGAAATTATGATTTCCAAAAAGTGTAAATACGCCATTCATGCCTTGATTTATCTGGCAGAGCGGTACCAACAAGGCCCTGTGCATATCCAGGACATTGCCGATAACAGGCATATCCCCAAAAAATTTTTAGAGGCAATTTTGTTAGAACTTCGTCATGCTAAAGTTTTGCAAAGTAAAAAGGGCAAAGGAGGGGGCTACTATCTTTTTAAGAGGCCGGAAGATGTTAATCTGGTTGACATTATCCGCCTGATGGATGGTGCTGTGGCCATGCTCCCTTGTGTTTCACTTAACTACTATGAGCCATGCGAAGAGTGCCACTTAGAAAAAACGTGCGGCATCCGTGATAGTTTTATCGGAGTACGTGATGAGACCCTCCGCATCCTTACCAACAGTACCTTAGCAAAAATCATGAAAAGAGAAAAGGATTTAGCTAAAAAGTAATTTCTAAAAGTCTAGTAAATTAGTAGAGTTTGTATATCTTTGACCTCTTAACCTTAAAAATTATTATTTATGGCAGTACGATTAGGCGACATAGCACCCGATTTTCAGGCAGAAACTTCGGAAGGCAAGATTAAATTTCACGAATGGCTAGGCAACAAATGGGGAGTACTATTCTCTCACCCTGCTGACTTTACTCCGGTGTGTACAACTGAATTAGGTGCAGTAGCCAAGCTGCGCGCAGAATTTGATAAGCGCAATGTGAAAGTGGTTGCCTTGAGTGTGGATGGGGTAGACTCTCACGCAAAATGGATAGGCGACATCAACGAAACACAAAATACGCAAGTGAATTTTCCGATCATTGCCGATCCGGAATTTAAAGTGGCCAACTTATACGACATGGTGCATCCAGAAGTAAGCGATAAGTTTACGGTGCGTTCGGTGTTTGTTATCGGACCCGATAAAAAAGTAAAATTGACCATTACTTATCCTGCTTCTACCGGAAGAAATTTTGATGAGATCATCCGTGTAATTGATAGCTTACAACTCACTGCAGGGTATAGCGTGGCAACTCCCGCCAACTGGAAGAATGGGGAAGATGTGATTATCACCATGGCGGTGAAAGACGAGGACATTGCAGCTAAATTCCCCAAGGGGCATAAGCGCGTTAAGCCATATCTCCGCACTACTCCACAACCGAATTTGTAAATTTGCTTTTATAATCAAAAGGCCGTTCTACAAGAGCGGCCTTTTTTTTGGATGACATTAATGAATCCGGATGTGAAAATTGGGTTTTTCCTACTACACTATTGAGGAAAGATAACTCAATTCCCAAATTTTGCCTACCTTAGTATTCATTTTTTAAACTATGCTTAAACGTTTACCCCCATTTTTTAAAAACTTCTATGCTGTTACCGGAATTTGCTTTTTGGTGTGGATGGTTTTTTTGGATTCCAATGATCTGATCTCCCGCTTTAAATTAGGCGCTAAGCTCCGTAGCCTGGATAGGGAAAAGGAATATTATCAGGCCAAAATTTCGGAAGTGGAGAAAGACCGCAAGGAATTGATGACCGACAGAGAGTTGTTGGAAAAATTCGCCCGCGAAAAATACCTGATGAAGAAAGAGAAGGAAGACATCTTCATTATACAAAAAGAGGATTAACATAATTTATGAAAAAGATTTGCTGTATCGTGGTGCTGGTTTCTCTTTCATTGGCCTGCTTGGCTCAACGGCAAATTGATGCGGATGCCCCGCACAGTTTAAAAGAGAGAGGCTATCTGGGAGGTGGCTTTGGACTAAATGGCGGGACTGGATATTTTTACGTTGCTCTCAACCCCATTGGAGGCTATATGGTAACCCCAAAATTATCTGCAGGTCTTGGACTCAATTGGTCTATGACCACGTACACCAATAGTACTCCAAGCCAAAGTTTTAGCCAATACGGAGTGAGCCCTTTTTTGCGATATAATTTTGATCAGCTTTTTATGTATGCTGAATACAATTATTTATCCACCAACGTTGCTTACAGTACAGAAAGGAAATTTGTAGATAGGCTGCTGTTAGGATTAGGATATTCACAGCCTTTGGGTAACAGGGGCGCGGTCAATGTCGTTGGGTTGTATGATGTGCTCTACAAAGCCGGCACCAGCTATTTTGCTTCCCCTTGGGTTTTACGCGTTTATTTTACATTTTAGTCTATCCAATCAATCGAAAGTTTAGCGGATAAACTTTTTAAATCTTCCACTACCTTTTCATTAAGAGGAATTCCGTTTTTCTTTCGGGCATATTCACTGGCTCTCTCAGGATCACCTGGAATAACCAGTCGCTCGTAACCTTCAATAACCTTGGCTTCGCGGAAACGCGCAATCCAATTGTCCATATGCTTTTTAAATTCGTCTGCCGGGCGGAATGCATCAACGCGCATTGCTCCAAAGAAATGACCAATCCCTTCGCCCACCGGATCAGCGGTTGGAGCCAGAAAACTTACAAATGGAGGCACCCAAGGTCCGTAGTTAGCACCACTTAATACGGCAGAGAAAATATCTACCCAGGCGCCCAAACAAAAGCCCTTATGACTTCCGTGCTCATAATCACTTCCCAATGGAATGAGCGCACCACCTTCTTTCAGTTCATTAGGATTTGTAGATGGGAGGCCTTGTTTATTTTGAATCCACCCAAGCGGAGCGTCTTTATTTTTTCTTTGTAAGATTTCCAATTTGCCATTGGCTGCGGTGGTGGTTGCGAAGTCGGCTACGAATGGAGGTTGTTGGCCTGCAGGAATTGCCACACAAATCGGATTGGTGCCCAGCAATCTTTCAACCGAAAAGGTAGGAGCTACTAAAGGGCTTGCATTTGTCATGGAAATGCCGATCATATCATGCTTCAACGCCATCATTGAATGGTAGCCGGCAATTCCAAAATGGTTAGAATTTTTTACAGCTACCCATCCTGTACCAACTTGTTTTGCTTTTTCAATGGCGATTTCCATTGCTCGAGGAGCTACCACTAAGCCCAATCCCCGATCGCCATCGACTACTGCCGTACTCGGTGTTTCATGTACTACTTTTATTTGTGGATTGCTGTTCACGCGCTTAGCTTCCCATAATCGAACGTAGCCCGAAAGCCTCGCAAGTCCGTGAGAATCAATACCGCGAAGGTCGGCACTAAGTAAAACATCAGAGGCGAGTCGGGCTTCTTTGTCTGGGCAATTTATCTTTATAAAAGTATCAAAGGCAAACTTCCAAAGTTGAGGATAGGGAAAAATTGATTCGGTCATATACGGATTGTTCAATAAGGCTTTTTCTTAGGATTTCTTCGGGTATCAAATAGACAAAGAATCTCAATTTTATTTTTCTGAGTTCGATAAAATAGCATGTTGTTTGGCGTGAGGATAATGCTTCTGATATGCTGCCTTTTGCGAGAAGGCCGTCCAATAGTTGGATGTTTTGAAATTAAGTCAATTCGTTCTTCAATTTTATCTAAAAATAAAAAGGCTACGTTGGAAGAAAAGTTTTGTAGTAAGTATTGATAGACCTGAAACGTGTTATTGCGAAATCGTTTGGTGACGACTATTTTTTTCTCCATTCATCCATATCTTTTTTAAAATCCTCCAACGGAATAATTTGGTTAGAGTCAGCTTCATTAATAGCTGTGTCCAACTCCTTGAGCTGATTTGAAGTGAGGTCGTCAACGATATCATTTTGGGAAGCATAAAAAGTAATATCTTCCATTACTTGAATCAGAATGGCTTCATCCTTTATTGTGTCAAGCAATTGATATATCTTCGATCTAACTACTTCGCTCATACATTTATATTTTGCTAAATTACAAAACAGTACTGGTTAGATGAAAATTTAACATATTAATTATGGAATTTAACCGATTCCTGCATCTTGTTCAAAAAATTAAAATACCATGAAAAATCAACTTCTCGCAGCATCCCTTATTCTAATGTCAGCGATAGCCATTGCTCAGCCAGAAAAGCCCACAGACTCAAAAATCACAAACGTAACCGTCTTTTTGAACAATGCTCAGGTAACGCGTGAAGTGAAGACCCACATTGATGCAGGAAGAACGAATTTGATTGTCCGCGGACTGACCTCACAACTTGATCCTGCCAGCATTCAAGTGGCGGGCAAAGGAAGTTTTATCATTCTGGGCATCAGCCACCAACAGAATTTTTTGAACGAATTGAATATCCCTAAGCCGTTGAAGGCGATGAAAGATTCTGTCGAGAATCTACAGAGGCAATTGATATTGGAACAAAGCCAAAGAGAAATTTTAAATAAAGAAGAGCAGATGCTGCTCAGCAATCAAAAAATCGGAGGCGCTAACCAAAACCTGACTGTGGCAGAATTAAAAGCAATGGCTGATTTTTATCGTAGCCGTTTGGGCGATATTGTTTCATTGCGAATGAAGCAAGACGAAAAAGCTAAAAAACTTAATGAGCGAATTGCAAAACTGAATGCTCAAATCAACGAACAAAATGAAATGTATGGCCGCAATACGAGTGAAATTGTAGTGAGCATTTCCGCTGATGCCGCCACTGCTGTGGAGTTAGATGTGAACTATGTGGTGGCCAACGCAGGCTGGTATCCCATTTATGATTTGCGTGCGATCAACACCCGCAATCCCGTGCAATTAAATTACAAAGCCAATGTATTTCAATCTACCGGTGAAGAGTGGAAGAATGTGAGATTGAAACTCTCTACGGCAAATCCAAACCAAACAGGGTTGAAGCCGGAGCTATCGGCTTGGTACCTGGATTTCTATCAGCCGGTGGCTAGGGGTTATATGGAAAATAAAAAATATAAATCTGCCAATGCTCCAGCAGCCAAAATGGAAAAAGAAATGGCAGCTATGGAGGTGATGGCGGAACCTGTAGTGGCAGCAACAGTAGCTGACTATGTCTCCACCATTCAAACTAGTTTGAATACGGAGTTTGATATTTCGCTTCCGTATTCGGTAGCTTCAGCTTCTAAGCCCACCGTAGTTGATATTCGCAATTATGAAATGAAAGCTGATTACATCTATTCTGTTGCGCCTAAGCTAGATGTCAATGCGTTTTTGTTGGCTAGGGCGATCGGTTGGGAAGAGTTTAACTTATTGCCTGGTGAAGCAAATATTTTCTTTGAAGGTACTTTTGTAGGCAAAACATTTATTGATCCTAATACTATTAAAGACACGCTTTCGGTTTCGCTGGGGCGCGATAAACGGATTGTTGTGAAGCGTGAAAAACTGAAAGACCTTACCTCACGCAATTTCATAGGGTCAACTAAAAAAGAAAGTTATGCGTACGAAATTTCAGTGCGCAATACCAAAGCAGAAGCCATTAAGATTGTAGTAGAGGATCAAGTTCCTGTTTCGCAAAACACTCAGATTGAAGTGACCTTGCAGGATGCCGGTGGAGCCAAATACATTAAGCAAAGTGGCAGACTTGCTTGGGAGCTGGACATGAAACCGAATGAAGCTAAGAAAATGATTTATAAATTTGAAGTAAAGTATCCGAAGGATAAGCAATTGGAAGGATTGTAATTAGTCATTGCAAGGGAGAATCCCGATTGTATTCGGAATTCTCCTTCGCAAGGATGCCCTAAAGATTTTTTGATTGGCCTTTAGCGGCCACAATTTTTAGCTTCAATGTGATTTCATCACGGATCAAATCATCTTTGATTGTTCCAATGATACCTGAGTTATAAACGATGCCCCATTTGGTTCTGTCGATTGAAAATGTTGGGGTTTCAGCCACTACAGATTTCTCATCAATCTTAATGGTTACCGGTATTTGAATACTATTAGTGACTTGCTTTAGCGTCAAATTTCCAATTGCTCTTTGTCCTGAACTATCAATTTTTATTTCAGTGATCTCAAAACTTCCTATAGGAT